>CAJQOK010000082.1 GCA_905479905.1 uncultured Aliterella sp. | reverse complement strand
AGGACGATTCCAATCCCTTACGCATTGTATTTGTCTGCGCTATGTGGATAACAGGCTTTGATGTACCTAGTTGTGCCACTATCTACCTTGATAAGCCGATGCGAAACCACACTTTAATGCAGACAATCGCACGGGCAAATCGCGTATTTCCAAATAAGGTAAACGGGCTAATTGTAGATTACATCGGCGTTTTCCGCGATTTACAAAAGGCTCTAGCAATTTACGGTGCTGCAAAGGGCGGTGGGGTTGAAGCTGGGGAAACTCCGGTACAGGCTAAAGCCGCCCTTGTAGAGCAATTGAAAGAGGCGATCGCCCTTACTACAGCTTTTTGTACAGAGCGTCGCATCAATTTATCCCAAATTCAAGCCGCACAAGGTTTCGAGCGGATTGCTTTGATGTCTGATGCCGTTGAAGAAATCCTAGTTAATGACGAATCAAAACAACGGTATCTAGCACTAACGCGGAATGTAACCAAGCTTTATAAAGCTATCAAGCCAGATCCGGCGGCTAGTGAATTTGGCGCAATGGATTATCTCTTTAATGCGATCGCCGAGCGAATTAGTTCGCTAAATCCAGTTGTGGATATCACAGATGTCACCCAAGCCGTAGCAGAACTATTAGATAACTCTATTACAGCAGTAGAGTATATTATCCGCGAACCCAACCAACTCGTTGATTTGAGCCAAATAGATTTTGACGCATTGAAAGCCAAGTTTGCTCAAGGGCGTAAACGCACTGAAGCAGAACAACTCAAGGGTGCGCTCTCAAGTCAGTTAAAGCGGATGGTACTATTTAACAAAAGCCGAATTAACTACTGGGAACGATTTGGGCAGCTAATTGATGAGTACAACGCTGGCTCTCATAATATAGAAACTTTCTTCTCGGAGCTAGTGGATTTTGCCCAGGAATTGAATATCGAAGATTGTAGAGCGATCGCTCTTCAGTTAAATGAAGAAGAATTAACTATTTTTGACCTCCTAACCAAACCCGAAGCTTCTTTAACTAACAAAGAACAGCAGGAAGTCAAGAAAATTGCTACCCAATTATTAACAACGCTCAAGCGTGAGAAACTGAGCTTAGATTGGCGCAAACGCCAGCAATCAAGAGCAGCAGTGAAGTTAGCAATTGAACAAGTTTTAGAGCAATTGCCGCCGAGCTATTCATCTGCTGTCTATGAAAGTAAATGCCAAGACGTTTACCAGCATATTTATGACTCGTATTACGGACAAGGTAAGAGTATTTATGCACGGGCAAGTTAAGAATATTCAGTTCTTAGCCCATCTTCATAAACGGTGAGCTTTAACATAATTTACCGTGATGCTACCTAGACAATACCTTGACGCTGAAAAAATAAAAGCTCTACACTTTACCTAAATACTTATCTAGGTAATACCAAGACATGAGTAGTACAGGGCGCAGCAAGAAATTAGCCTCCTTTAACTGCGATGAGGATCTGTGGTCAGAATTTAGGCATCGCTGTCAAGAGCAAGACACAACCGCGACGGCAACACTTACCCGATTCATTCAACTTTACCTGGATGGCTCTCTTGACGACCTGGAGATAAACCCATTGGATAAGCGCTTGGACGAGCGAGTTAGAGCAAGTGTGGATGCGTATCTGGCAACTCACTTTGATTTACTGCAAAGTAAGATTGCTGCTTTGTCTGAGAAGGTAGCGTTTTTAGAAGGGTTAGAAACCGCTACTCAATTGCCCCGCAGTAATAAGAAGGCAGCGATTGCTAAAAAAGAACCATTATTTTGGTTCATTCAGCAAAGAGCTAAACATTTAGGCGTAGAAATCAGTGCCAACCAACGCACGAAAATTGAAATGTGGGCAAATGAATCCTACAAAGAGCGGCACGGACAAATCCCCAAAAAGCAACCCTTTCGCGGTACTCAAGCAAGTGCTTATCCCGCCGCCGATTTAGATTTATTAGATGCCACTATTAAGGGTGTAGTCGCACAAGGTCATAGTTAAAAATCTAGGCACTCAGACAAAGCGCGATCCCTCTGGCGCTGCATTTATCCGTTCGTGCTTTGTTGCGCCCAATAGATAAAAATAACAACCGTCGATAAGTATAGCCGCTTGTTGTCAAGATAAAACAGGTATAAGCAAAAATCTTATTGGGGTCTCAAAAACGCGATGATTTCGGGTCGGAGCGATTATAATTTCGGGTCGCTACAGTTAACTGTACCCACCGCGCTTTACTGGAGCGAAGTTCGTTGTGGCTTCTTCTACCTGCGACCTCATTGCAAATCGTCGCCAGTACGCAGCGCTATTACGTTTACAGCCAATTAGCAAAGATGACTCAAAGGCAAAAGACTAGAAACTAAATTGAGCGCGTAAATTAGCTACATAGATATTCGGGTTGTCACTAAAATTGTTGGGGTTGGCAATTAGGTAAAATGCGGGAACAAGGGCGATATTATCTGTTAGGGGATAGAAGTAATTTGCTTCAAACTCATACTGAATCCCGCCATCGCCACCACCGGAAACTAGGTATTGACGACCATCCAAAATTGAAAAGGGGATAATGTAGGAAAGTGTACAGTGACTTTTTAATTGTCTTGGAGACATATTAATGTCGTTAAAGCAGCAAAGCTAGACTTAGTGGCTTTTCCCCTTAGAGCCGGGTTAGCAATCCTTTGGAGCTGATGATAGGTCGCTAAATAAACTTGTTCTACAAACTTGCAGTAGAGCGACTTTGCTTAACGACACGAATTTGTCTCGATGTCATTTAATTTGTCACTGTACAACCAGACAAGGTGCTCATAATGTTTTGCAGATTCGAGCATTGATGGCGAGTTAGGAGTGGAATCAGCAGTGGCAAAACACTGTCCTGGGATCTCTCATCGGCTCTGCACAAAAGGATACAGCATAATAATTTATTCCGCTTCCAAGCTTTCATTTATGCAGCTCTATGGTTTGGCTCATGATTAGGCGGCTAGCGTAACTCTTTATACTTTTCATACATCCTC
Organism: uncultured Aliterella sp.; assembly: GCA_905479905.1. Classification (GTDB taxonomy): domain Bacteria; phylum Cyanobacteriota; class Cyanobacteriia; order Cyanobacteriales; family Chroococcidiopsidaceae; genus Aliterella. Next base: position 1,214 of record CAJQOK010000082.1, on the reverse strand, counting down.
TAAGAGAGATGCAAGAGAGTTACTTGAAAATTCTTCAGGAGCCATGACTGCCAGTTGGTCAATGACTCGACTGCGATGTTCAATGGCATGACGAATACATAGAGAGTACTCTTCATACTGGATTGAATTTATATGTTGATGAGGATATATGAGCTTGAGAAGACCGGCCGCTGTTTTCTTGATAGCAGTTTGATTGCGGCTAGTTAGACCTTCTATTTTGGCATATTTTTCAATACTTATAGAATAATTAGTGCGTCGCAAGCGGTTAAATATTTCAGCTAGGTAATCAGTAATAAAGCCGTATCCCTGAGCATAATTTTCAGTACGAATTTTAGGCATTTCCCAACCAGGTAGGAAAGCATGAATTCGATCTAGGAAAGCAGTATCTTGTAAATCAACTGGTAACACAGAAAAAAAGTGCTTATAGCTAACTATAGGTTTTTTATTTTTTATATCTGTATCAATATTGCCACCAAGGACTATGCTAGCTTGAGCATTATATTCATGATTCCCACGAGAGAAACGCCCTGTTTGCATATAGTCTTTAAGTACTGAAATTGTACTCGCGGCATCGGCAAATTCTGTGTGAGCTATCTCATCGAAAAAGACAACATCCTTCTGTCCTAAAATTCCTACCTTACGAGTGTTTTGGTTAAAAAATAAAGTTGCAGATGTAGTGCGACTGCCAGAAAGAACAAATGAGTGGCTGGATGTATTGCGATATGTGTAGGTTTTACCTGTCTCACGCGGTCCCAGTTCAATCAAGTTGTAATTAGCTTCTACAAATGGCACGAGGCGTAATAACATTAAATATTTTTCTCGTTGATTAAATCGTTCCGGCTCAAAGCCGATAGAGGTAATTATTAAATCAATCCATTCATTTGTTGTAAATAATCTTCTTTTTTCAATGTAATCATCCAGATCCAAGCGAGTTACTTGGAAAGGTGTGAATTGCTTAATATAAAAGGGATACTTTTTACGACCTAATTCGTAGGTAGAATCGTACTCAAGAACTGCTGTTCCCCAAACTCCGCAGGTGAGTAGAACATCACTAAATTTATGGAGAATACTAGGGCTAACACGGACATAGCTTTCACCAATTGCAGGAACTTCAGCCCAATAATGGTCACGAGCCGCATCGAGACGAACTTGGAACTGACCTAGAATTGTATATTCTCCCTTCTCTTTAATTCTGCTTTTGATAAGTTCTTTGC
>CAJQOK010000081.1 GCA_905479905.1 uncultured Aliterella sp. | reverse complement strand
GAGGAATTGGGAAAGTTGCTTTTCCAATAATCCCACCGGGGAGTTGTGCTGTAACGGCGTTGTTTTGGACTGTGACAATAGTTTCGTTATCGGTAAGAGGGCTATAGTTAGTACCCCAGACGGAGGAATAACGAGCGACACCTTTTTGCACGTAGCCGCTATTAAAGGTTGTAATCGGTATTTGACCAGTATTGGTAACTACAGATTCAAGGATACTAAGACGACCAATTTTTATTTTGCCATTGTTCCAGGCGATCGCTCCACGATTGAGAATTGGGCTTGATATCCAATTACCATCGGCGCGAATTGCACCTAAAGGTAGCCGATTTTTGCGGTTAAAAAAGCCACCATTAATTGCTGCAACAGCATTATATCGCTCGGCGGTTTTAACTAAAGGAGCAGTTCCCACAAGGGTTGTAGCTTCGCTCCAAAAGGGCAGCATTTTCAGGTTTTTAGCGGGGTCAACTTCTAGCCATACCACCGAGAAACGATCCTTATCTAAGCTTAAATACTGCTGTCGCCAGCGTAAACCGTCTGCCCAAAGGATATTTCTCTCTACCATCCCATCGGGGCGAATATCAATTACCAAGCGATGGGGGTTAGTTAAGGTAGTAACGCGCGGAGATAGCCCCACAGGGAGATTGAGGCGAATCTTGGTCAGAGTTGGGGTAGTTTCTATTTGAGATGGGGAATCAGTGAAAGTCTGGGCTATGGAGGGGTTAGCGCTACCATCAATAGTTATTAGCCAAGTTTGTTTAGCTACTTGCGCTTTGACAATTCCAACTAATTCGTTAATTACCGTTTTTGGCTTTGGTGGTGCGCTTTGCTGGTTTACTTGCCAAGAGGTAGGACGATCTAAATCTATAACAATGCGATCGCCAAAAGTTTGTTTTCCTCGCCGAATGTCTTGTACTTTAGCTATGGGAGAAGTAATTACTAAGGCGTTATTTTTAACTGCAAACTGCCAACCAGGGGGAGTAAAATTAGTTACATCTAAGTAACGATATCCGCCCTTAAGCTTAGTTGCTAAGACAATGGGGTTGGTTTTTGGCTCATTAAACCACTGAATCGGTTGCTTAGTAGGATCATTAGTATTGAGTAAATCTACGCCGAGAATTTGAGCAAAACCTGTATCGCTAATACCAATGTGGGTTTTACCTGCTTGTTCCCACTGACTCCAGGCGATCGCTAAAGGGCGATTATTGAATAAAATTTCTTTGTTGGTGGGAGTGGGTAGCGGCATTTGCGCTCGCACTTCCCCTGTAAGTAGCAGTCCTAAAGCCGCCCATAGCAGTAGTAAGAGAATTTTTATTTGCAAAGGAATGAGACGAACGGATAAGCTAAAAATTGAACCTTTTACCATGAGTTAACAAATTTAGAGGAATTGGGCGCTAAATATTAAAAATTAATGACTTATGTTTGAAGCTTTAACGTCATAATATAGATTGGCTGGATGCCTCAGTTGATACTCATCAACGTTTTTAAGTCTTGCCCAGTAATTAAGAGACTAAATAAAGTAGGTTCAAAGGAATGCTAAATTCCCCCGATTGAGCCTTTTACTGCCAAGCTAATTACTGAGGCGAAGAAATTGTAAAATAAGGGTGTAGGTGTGGTAAATACTACTAGGTTCGTGGAGTTTTTTGATTGCATTGGAAAAATGTATTGACTCAAAAATAAGTGCGCGTTAGTGAAAATTACTTAAAAACCCTACATTTAGACAAACCGTAGCAATGGCGATCGCTCTAAAATAAATTGCTAGGATCTTTTAGCAACATTAACTGCAATACCTACAATAACTTTCACCTATCCTTAATTAAATAAATAAGCTAGGACTAGCCTATGGAACGCCAGCAAGATTTAATTGCAAATAATCACAACATAAATAATACAGAGTCGTTGACGTATATGGAACCCCGATGGTTGGTAGAGGAAAGAGATGCTTGTGGTGTTGGTTTAGTTGCTAATTGCGAGAATAAAGCAAATCACGAAATTATCGAAAAAGCCTTAAATGCCTTAACTTGCTTAGAACATCGGGGTGGTTGCAGCGCTGATAAAGATTCTGGTGACGGTGCAGGACTTATGACCGCAATTCCTTGGGAATTGTTGCAACAATGGTTTAGCCTGCAAAATATCTCTATGCCATCAAAAGAGAATTTGGCTGTAGGGATGATGTTTTTACCCCAGAATCTAGAGTTAGTTAACCAAGTTAAGCAAGTTGCTGAACAGATTTTAATTGAAGAAGATATAAAATTATTGGGCTGGCGAGTAGTACCAGTACAGCCGCAAACCTTGGGAATCCAAGCTAAAGAAAATCAGCCCCAAATTGAGCAACTAATTGTAGAGTCTAAGTTTGTCGGCGATGAACTTGAGCGTCAGTTGTATATCAGCCGTCGCCGGATTGCTAAGGCTTTAGCAGGTATTGAGCAAATAGAGGCAGATAGTTGTTATTTCTGCTCTTTTTCCAGCCGTACTATAGTATACAAAGGTATGGTGCGATCGGCAGTATTGGGGGATTTTTACCCAGACTTAAAAAACCCAATTTATCAAAGTGCTTTTGCGATTTATCATCGGCGTTTTAGTACAAATACAATGCCCAAGTGGCCCTTAGCGCAGCCGATGCGACTGTTGGGACATAATGGCGAAATTAACACGCTTTTAGGCAACATCAACTGGATGATGGCAAAAGAGGCAGATTTAGATCATCCAGTCTGGGAAAACCGTTTAGATGAATTAAAGCCTACCGTACATATTCATAACAGCGATTCAGCAACTTTAGACAACGTACTAGAATTGTTGGTAAGGTCAGAACGCAGCCCTCTGGAAGCCTTAATGATTATGGTTCCAGAAGCCTATAAAAATCAGCCAGATTTAGATAAATACCCAGAAATTACAGATTTTTACGAATACTATAGCGGTATTCAAGAACCTTGGGATGGCCCAGCGCTATTAGTATTTAGTGATGGTAAAAAAGTAGGTGCAACCTTAGACCGCAATGGTTTAAGACCTGCTCGTTACACAATAACCAAAGATGGCTACATTGTTGTAGCTTCCGAAGCTGGGGTTGTAGACTTTCCCGAAGCCGATATTCTTGAAAAAGGGCGATTAGGGCCAGGACAAACGATCGCAGTAGACTTAGAAACTCATGAAGTTTTAAAAAATTGGGAAATCAAACAGCGTATTGCAGCCCAGCATCCTTATGGAGAATGGCTAAAGCAACACCGGGTAGAACTTGCGATTAAACCTATAAAAGCTGAAAACGGTTCCCCAAGCCTGCAACCATTAGATACTACTCCTTTACCCGAACCTAGCACCGCAGACCGACAAACTTTGCTCCGCCATCAAATAGCTTTTGGTTACACAACAGAAGATGTAGAGATGGTTATTCAGCCAATGGCAAATGATGGCAAAGAGCCGACTTTTTGCATGGGTGACGACATACCCTTAGCGGTGCTATCTGAGAAGCCACATTTATTGTACGACTACTTCAAACAGCGTTTTGCTCAAGTAACTAACCCAGCAATTGACCCCTTGCGCGAAAGTTTGGTGATGTCGCTGAATATAGAACTAGGGGAAAGAGGAAACTTATTAGCACCCAAAGCAGCCTATGCTAAAAGGCTAAAACTAGAGACACCCATCCTGCTAGAAAGTGAATTAGCAGAAATTAAGGCTTCACAATTCAAAACTACGCAACTATCAACGCTGTTTGCAATTTCCAGTGGGCCAAATGGTTTAGAAGCGGCGGTAAAATCGCTGTGTCAACAAGCGGCGGAAGCGGTTAAAGCTGGAGCAAAAATCCTTGTACTCAGCGACAAAGCTACGCTAAACCTAGAAGATACTTATATTCCGCCCCTACTTGCGGTAGGAGCAGTACACCATCACCTAATCCGTGAAGGATTGCGGATGAAAGCTTCTTTAGTGGTGAATACGGCGCAATGTTGGAGTACCCATCACTTTGCTTGTTTGATTGGTTATGGTGCAAGTGCAATTTGTCCTTATTTAGCTTTAGATAGCGTCAGAAGTTGGTGGTCTGACCCCAAAACTCAGCAATTTATGGAGCGGGGGAAAATAGCCGCTATTAGTCTAGATACTGCGCTTGCTAATTATCGCAAAGCTGTAGAAGGTGGCATACTCAAAATCTTATCTAAGATGGGAATTTCGCTACTGACAAGCTACCAAGGAGCGCAGATATTTGAGGCGATTGGGATTGGTAAAGACTTGTTAAAATTGGGCTTTTATGGCACAACTTCTAGGCTAGGCGGCTTGAGTATCCGCGAACTTGCTCAAGAAGTTCTATCTTTCCATCAAAAAGCTTTCCCCGAATTGACAATTAAAAAGTTAGAAAACCTGGGCTTTGTGCAGTATCGTCAAGGTGGCGAGTATCACGCTAATAGCCCAGAATTAACTAAGGCTTTGCATAAAGCTGTAAAAAGTCAGCAATACGACCATTACGAAACCTACCAAAAACATCTAGAAGGTAAACCAGTTACGGCATTACGGGACTTGCTGGACTTAAATAGCGATCGCAATTCTATTCCGTTAGAAGAAGTAGAGCCTGTAACAGAAATCTTTAA
>CAJQOK010000080.1 GCA_905479905.1 uncultured Aliterella sp. | reverse complement strand
GAGTAATCAGAAAGGTTTGGGATGTAGTCAAGGGGTTGTCCGATGATATTTTAGTAGACATGGGATGAACTGTAGAGAGCCTTAAGGTAATCAGAACTGACGGGCTGACCCCGTTTACTATGCGCCTAGACTGGTCATGGAACCAAGCAAGCCAAGAATACAAAATTATCGAAATCAATTGTCAAACACCAAGCTTTTTGTTTGAGTGCTTGGCGGGGAATAAATATGCGGCTCAGTATTTTGGCATGAGCAATCCCAACCCTGAAGCGATAAAAGTTGTAAAAGCTAGTTTGAGGTATCAACTAAACCAGGCGGCGGCATGGTTAGGCAAGAAGTTGAGCGATTGTACGGTAGGATTTACTGCCCTAAACAATGTCGAGGATATGGGTACAATGTACTGGCTATCTCAGCAAGCTAGAGATATCGTTAGCAATGTTCTGTTGTTTCCTTTGGAATTCCTGAGCGTTGTTAAAGGTAGGGGGTTACATTACATCCAAGGAGATCGCCAAATAGACATTTTGTTCCTGTGGTATCCCCTAGAATGGGCGATATATGACCGAGACGAACAAGGCAATATGCTGTGGTGGGGTGCTTTAGAAACAGCGATCGCCACTAAGCAAGTTGCGATAGTTAACGGGAGCATCAGGGTTTGTATTGCAGCCAAAAACGATCCTGAGTTTGATAACGGATCTAGGCGCTGACTTTTTTGGTGAAGATGCTTTGACAGTTCTAAGATATTTTCCTGAGACATCGACAATTGCCTCGGACATTGGCAACTCTTACTTTGCCAAGCCTGTTTTGGGTAGGCAAGGAGAAGGAGGAGATGCGGTGTATAAAAATGATGTACTGCTAGAAAGTTCGGGAAATGCCGATTGGTATGTTAAACAGCAGTATATATATCAAGAATTGCTAGATTTACCTACAATCAACGTAGAAGAAACCCAATATACGGTGTGGGGTTCGTGGTTATTCAATGTTAATGAAGAGTTCATTCCTGCTGGGGTAGGAATGAGGGCATCTGTTGGCCCTATCACGGACGACTGTTCTTATTACCTGCCGATTGGCGAGTAACAGGAACAAAAACGTGCAAATTACCCCGGCTTGGAACGACATCCCAAGTGGTGTAGAAGTTAAGCTGACTAGCCGAATCCAAAACGAAATACCGGATGCTAATTTCCTTCAGCACGTCGGCTTAGATTGGCAGATTTTGAGCGACCAAAAGTTAGTTTCGTATCAGGAGTACAAAAAACAAGTTGTATTGCAGCAGCACGGAATGAGCCTGGACGAGTCGGGAGAAATAGTTGTGGGGGTTCTTAGAGATACTTTACCACCTGCTGCCTATGACTTGTTTCTCAAAGGATTGGAAGCAGAAATTGCGAGTTCTGAAGTTGATATTCCTCATTGCGATCGCTTTTTACCGCTACTTAATTTAGTTATTTCTTTAAAAATATCTAATCAACATATATTTTTTCTCCCTAGCAGTGCAATCTTGTCGTTTCATTTGGGCATCCTAAGTCTGACGGCGATGCTAATTGGCATCAATTGTCAAAATTGTTTGATTTGGAGTTGCTCGGATGCCTATAGGATTGCCTGAATTTGTAGAAAACCCGGAACCCCGTTGTCCGGTAATTTTGCTATGCGATACATCTGGCTCAATGGCGGGTACGCCAATTGATGCTTTAAATGAAGGATTAGCAACCTTTAAATCAGAAGTGCATCATGATGAAATCGCCGCGCTGAGAGTAGAAGTTGCGATCGTAACTTTTGGGCCGGTGCAGTTGACGCAAGATTTTGTCACCATTGACAATTTTACATCACCAAGATTAGTTGCTGATGGTGTAACCCCGATGGGTGAAGCAATACCAAGTCAGAATGCTGTACAACCAACACTACAACCTATCAATAATTCTTCATTGACCTTATCTTCATCTCAGCTACTGGTAATGGATCTTCTAGAAACTGTTTATATTGGTTTTCTATTTGTTACTACAGTTGCTGGTGCAGTTGCTGCTATATTTATTAATCAAGCTGCATTGGCTGCAATTCCTTTGTCTTTAGCCGTAACTCTCAATCTATTCAATCACCAACAGCTTTTTTACCAAGTTAAAAAATATTTGCGACGACATCTAGGGTACTGAGTATGATGTACTCAGCAATAGAAGCCCCTAATCGCACTCTCTGCAACTGCAACTTAAAAGTGATCGCTTTTCATATTTCACCCCAGCTACTAACAAAGCTAACTAAAAAGCGCTCATCTATATAATTCTGTATTAATTTTATGAGTAATAGTTTTTGGAACGAAGTAAAAACTAAATATCCCCTTGGGGAACTGCTACACGGTAACGTTGAGCATCACTTTCCTTTTGGCATTTTTGTTAATATTGGTGACGAGAACGTTAAAGGAATTGTCCAAATTCCAGACTTTGTAGATACCGGAGACATGACACCAGAAATGTATCCTGAGATTGGCTCACCGATAGGAGCAGTGGTCATTGGCTACACCGAAGACGCTTGCAATCAAATTTGGCTGAGTGTGAAACCTAGCGTATTGCAAAGAGCGCTTGTAAAGCTAAAAGTCCCAGCTAATAATGAGAGAAGTCTGTAGTTTTAACTGCAATACTAAACGTGATCTTAGAGCCAGGAAGATAGCTTCGTTAACTCAGCTTGCCAGTCTTCATCATAACGGAGGGTTAGGACATAGTAGCCAGTAGCATCTCTAAGATTATCGCGGTCAATTCGGTCTTGTTCTTGTTGTTCTAGATGATTGTGAGCCGAACCATCACAGAAAATAACTACTCCCGCATCCCTATAGAAAAAATCAGGTTTAGAGTTGGCTTGAGCAATTAACTCTTGCGCTGTATCGGGCAACCTTAGTCCTATTTGATAAATCTCTGCCAAAACCACTCGCTCAAACTCAGATTGGGGGTCAGTTTGCTGGAGCAATTGCTGATATTGAGCTTCGCGGGAGATATTTGCAGCGTGACGGCTAAT
>CAJQOK010000079.1 GCA_905479905.1 uncultured Aliterella sp. | reverse complement strand
GTACAGCAAGCTTTAGAAAATCCCAACGAATTAAAAGGTTCTGTCCGCGTTGTGGTGGACGGAGAGAAAGTCTACCACGCCAGAAATGGTCAAGTTCTAGAAAATAAACATTCTTTAACACTGGAAAATTCACAAGTTACTCAAGCAAAGAGCTTGAATGTTGCTCCAGAAGTAGCTCAAGTAAGTGAAGTACAACCACAAAACTTACCCGTCAGTCAAGAAAAAACTTTATCACCTGTCCCTGAAGTACATCAAGTAACCCAAGTCCAAGAACAAGTTTTACGAGGAGAGCGCGCAGAAATAATAGATGCAGTAGTTTTAGACGTATCTCCAGTAGTTGAAAATCAAAAATCTAACAGTGGGGCAATTGTCTTGGCGCGTAAGGGCAAAGAGATGATTCCTTTTCCTATAAATCCCACCCCGATAGAACTGGATGAAAAAATGCCAGAAGTAGTCAATCTAAATAAAGCGACCGAGCGCGGTTCTGTAGAGCAAGCATTAGCCGATGCTCTCGCTCGGATTGATTCACTGCAAGCACAGTTAAAGGACACCCAAAAATCCCTTGAGGATCTTTCTAAATTTGTTCGCAACGATAACTTAAAGTCTTGGGCGGAACATAAGGTTACTGACGTTGCGAAGACTTCTCAATCCATTGCCGAGCAAGCCAAAAGTAAAGTAATGCAATGGGTGCAGGCTAAAACCGTACAGGTTAAGTCAGCCGTTCAAGGCAAGGTTAACGAAGTTAAAACTTTTGCTCAAGATAAGGTCAGCGAAGTTAAAACTGCTGCCCAAAATAAAGTAAATGAAGTTAAGACCGTTGCCCAAGGCAAGGTTAATGAAGTTAAAACTACTGCCCAAGATAAAGTTAATGAGGTTAAAACTACTGCCCAAAATAAGGTCACTGAAGTTAGAACTGCTGCCCAAGATAAAGTTAATGAGGTTAAAACTACTGCCCAAAATAAGGTCACTGAGGTTAGAACTGCTGCCCAGCTTAAAGGCATTGAATTTAAGGAATCTGTAAGGGAGCAAGCAAACAAGTTTCTTGCTCCCGTAAATTCAGCAGAGGTTGAACGGGCAGCGAAACATATTGTCCGCGAGTTTGGAGATGGCAAGAGTTACAACAAAGCAGCAACCCATTCCTTTCGACTGAATGATAAAAACGAATTATCCGTTGCTCGAAGAAGTGATGGCGCTGTCATTTACCAGAAGGGGGGATTGACAAAAGCTGCTACTTCTCATGACATCCTCAAGCTCAATGCCCTACCTACTGTTGTCAATCAAATCACTGGGAAGCAGAATTTGTCCGCCCCAAAGCAACAGATGGAGGTAGGCTCTTGACGAACATTGTCTTATATCAAATCCCCTCTAGTGAAATTGAATTTCTCTTTCACGGGCTTAATCACCCCTACTACTGGAATCCTGCTCACTCTCACCTAATGCGTTGGGACTTGCGTTTGACTACTACTGATATGGCGATCGCTTCTGACCCCCTAACTGAGATCGCCGATCTCCCTGGTGATATTATTCTTGATGGGTTGTTAGATGATGGTATTCATTCAAAACTGTGTCATCAGATTGTTAATGCCTTCCGCGAACAACGCAACCAGACTCTTTACCTCGTAGGCGATCGCTTTGATTGTCCGCATAAGCTTTTTCCCTTCGTGAATATCAAACAGTGGCAGTTACCCGACTCGGTGACGATCGCCAACTTTCTCAAGCAGAAGAATGTCTATTGCGATGCCGTTTATCGTGCTGCTTTAGGGCTTTATATTGGAGAGTTAAATAATGTACTCCAAATGTATGCAAGTTTCCAGGGTGAAGGATTAGCATCAGCAATCGCGGATTATAAGATTCGGAAGCTGCAAGGGCGTGGAATTACTGTAGTGCCTCAGCCTGATTGTCATGCGGCGGGACTAGATGTTCTCGATGGCATCTTGGCAGAAATTACAGATTTACTCAAGCCTGAAGCAGAAATTGCAGGTTTACAATTTCCTAGAGGAACGATTCTGATTGGCCCACCAGGAACGGGTAAGAGTTTGTTTGCCAAAAGTGCCGCTTCTCGTTTAGGTTTACCCTTACTCTGTGCGGATTGGGCGGGGTTGATTTCTCCTATCCCTGGTGAAAGCGTGGCAAATCTAAGAGCGTTATTGGAATCGGCTGAAGCTTCAGCACCTTGCTTATTATTCTGGGACGATTACGATAAAGCGTTTGCCTCCGCCGATCTATCTAAGGATACTGGGGAAGAAAAAAAACTAGCAGGTATGTTGCTCACTTGGCTGCAAGACCGCACTCCTCCCGTTTACACAATAGTTACCTTAAACCGAATCAATCAAATTCCCCCAGAATTGAAAAGAAGATTTGACCGCACTATCTTTGTAGATTTACCCCATGAAGGAGCGCGTCATGATATTTTTGGTATTCATTTATTGAAGTATTGTGGGGCGATTCCCAACTGGAGCGACCGCGATTGGAAAATCCTAATTTCTGAGTACGGGGAATGTACACCCGACGAGATTGGCAAAGCAGTCTACCTAGCAGCAGTGCGCTCATACAGACAGGGACGAACTCGCCAAATCACCATTGACGACTTGCTTTATCAGCGTAAACAGTTTACTCCAGCCAACATTGCCAATCCTGCTCAAATTCAGTCGATTCGTAACAATTCTAAGTTTGCGCTCAAAGCTTCCAGTGATGACCGCTCAAAGTGGCGAGTGGAACCTGACCCCATATTCAAAACCATGCTAGGTCGGTAGAATTAAGTCCAAAAGGAGAAAAAGTATGAATGACCGCGATTCCCAAAATCTTAATTTCTTTAACGCACTGATTGTATTTAGCCTACTTACCCTGTTTTGTCGGCTGGTCATGGCGGTATGGCGGCGCTCTAAACTGGCGGCGATTCTGTTGGTTACTGTCGGACCATACCTGCTTGCCGCTCTACACAGTTTTGAACAGGATGCTTCATACCGCGCATTGTGTCAGAGCAAGCCTGAGCAAGCTGCTTGTAAACGTTATTAATCTACTAGAAGAGAAGATAGCTTTGGTAGGCATAAACTACCCACCAAAGTTTTGATAGACATAGCTAGGGATTTAGCCGCCAGGATCTAATTATCGGTCGTACAAGTCAAATGTTTTGACACGCAAAATCTTAAATACTTTATCTAAAAATTATGCCTTGCTTTGGTTGTGGAACGATCGAGATTGAAGATACACCTACGTATCAAATTTATCATCAAATTCATCATCAAATTCATCAGCAATTTTACCCTCTTTTTATAGAGAACTTCAGTACAATATTGCTGGCGATTATAATATTGATAGGTTCTTGGCACGAAAGAATTTTTGAAAGAAAGAGACAAACATTTCAGTTATTATCTAAAACCAAAATAGTAGCATTAAAGTCTTCGTCAAAATGGGGCGTACTTCTACCAAATAAAAAGGGGAAATTACCTATAGTTGACGAAAATTCTGTAAAAGTGGCAACTATACATTTAGTTCAGGGTAAAAACCTTGAGCTAAACAAGGAAATCTGGGAATTAGATAAACTTGAGCTTTTGAGAGTAGATAACCCTCTAAGTAAAGTACAGACAAATATTGTAACTGCTGTACAACAAAAACTAGCTTTACAGGCAGACTTGGAGCAGGTAACAGTCCATGCTCAGAAAGCTAAAGAGATGTATGATTTAGCTAAAGGCGTTGAAAGCGATCCAGGAACTGTCCGCAGATATAAAGATATTTATCTCCAACATTTAGCAGTGATTTCTCAAGCAAAAGATGCCCAATCTTTGCAAAATAAAACTATTAAGCACCTACTCTTATTTGTAGAAATATTCAAGTTTGACAAAGAGAATATTGGTAAAAATTCTCATGAGTATTTCGAGACAATAACTGAGACAAAAGAAAACTACCTAGAATCTGTAGACCATGTCAAAGAATATTTGAAATTACGTGTTTAAGCTCAAGTCTTAGAATAATTGGCGGGAAAAACTGTGCTTTCCACTACCTCAAATGAAGTGTCTGCCGCTAATAGGACAGCACCAAGCCTTAGACCATATCAAAAACAGTTCATCGCAGACCTTTATACCCAAGTTCGTAATGGTAGTAAGCGCATCCTTGGCTTTTCTGCTACTGGCTCTGGGAAAACCGTGCTGGCTGCACAGGTAGCCGCCCACGCTGCTAGTAGAAACAAGCGAACGCTCTTTGTAGTGCATCGCGAGACATTAATTTCCCAAACAGCAGAT
>CAJQOK010000078.1 GCA_905479905.1 uncultured Aliterella sp. | reverse complement strand
GTAGTTGGGGGACGGGATACGGGCTATCTCAGCAAAAATTATTTTATCTACCAATTCAGCATACAGATTTTATTTTTGCAGTATTTGCCGAAGAATTTGGTTTTGTTGGCTGTGTACTATTTTTACTGTTACTGGTAGTTTACGGCGCGATCGCTTTATTAGTAGCATTTAAAACTACAAATCCGGTGCATCGCTTGGTAGCTATTGGCGCAATGATTTTTTTGGTAGGACAATCATTTTTAAATATTGGCGTAGCTGCGGGTGCTTTACCTACTACGGGTTTACCTTTACCTTTAGTTAGCTATGGTGGTAATTCGATTATTGCGAGTTTGCTGATAGCTGGGTTATTAATTCGCGTCGCTAGAGAAAGCAGTGAGGGACAAGTTGTGTCTTTACAACAGCGTAGGGGCGTGAACGAGCGATCGCGCTTTTAGGTTAAAGTCCGCCGTAAGTTTTGATAACTAAGTTAAAATTGAGCAGTAATCAGCATTTCATGCTCGAAAAGAATGCAAACTTATATATACGAACTAGAACACTTTGCCAATAATCTAGTTACGAGCCAACTAAATCATCTAAATTTGACGAGCATTGTAATTATTTTTACAGCCGGATTGCTTACGAGCTTAACCCCTTGTATGCTGTCGATGCTGCCAATCACAATTGGTTATATTGGCGGCTATGAAACAAAAAACCGCTTGCAAGCTGCGATCGCATCTACTTGGTTTGCTTTAGGTCTTGCCACTACTTTAGCAGCCCTCGGCGTAGTTGCGGCTTTTGTAGGCAAGGTTTACGGACAAGTAGGAATAGGTTTACCAATTATTGTTAGCATTATTGCAATTTTAATGGGGCTAAATTTATTAGAAGCATTGCCCTTACAATTGCCGTCTTTTGGGGGAATGAACTGGATTTCTAAAGATTTACCTCCATCCGTGCGTTCTTATTTAATCGGCTTAACTTTTGGGGTAGTGGCTTCTCCTTGCAGTACGCCAGTGCTGGCAACTTTACTTGCTTGGATTGCTAGTACCCATGACTTAGTTTTAGGTGCGGGTTTGCTGCTTGCTTATACGGTGGGTTACGTTACGCCGTTAATTTTGGCTGGAACTTTTACCGCCGCCATTAAAAGTTTACTAGAGTTGCGGCGGTGGTCAGGATGGATTACCCCCGTAAGCGGGGCGATTATGGTAGGTTTTGGTGTATTTTCCTTATTATTTCGGCTTCCTGTAGGAATATTTTAAATGACTTTAGATAATATACCTGAAGCCCAACCTTCTATTTGGTCGGCTCCGCAAAGATTTCTTAAGAAAGAACTATTACCTGTACTTACAGATTTACGGTTGGCGATTTTACTGCTACTTGCGATCGCGCTTTTTAGTATTAGCGGTACAGTAATTGAGCAAGGACAACCTGTAGCATTCTACCAAGCCAATTATCCCGAAGATCCGGCTTTATTTGGTTTTCTTAGTTGGAAAGTGCTTTTAGCGGCGGGTTTTGATCATGTTTATCGTACTTGGTGGTATTTAGCTTTACTAATATTATTTGGCATTAGCTTAACGGCTTGTACTTTTACAAGACAATTGCCAGCGCTCAAAGCTTCACGCACGTGGAAGTTTTACGACAAACCCCGCCAGTTTGAAAAATTGGCTCTAAGTGCCGAACTCGATACAGGAACCCTATCAGATTTAACTCAACAACTCCAAAGCCGCCGCTACTTAGTATTTGCTGGGGAAAATAATAATTTATATGCCCGTAAAGGCATTGCTGGACGCATTGGGCCGATTGTCGTGCATATCGGCATCGTTGCCATTTTATTAGGTGGTATCGGGGGCGCAATGACAGGCTTTATCGCTCAAGAGTTGGTTCCTAGCGGGGAGAGTTTTGCTGTTAAAAATATAGTAGAGGCTGGCCCCTGGGCAGCGCCCCAAATTCCTCAAGATTGGTCTTTGCGAGTCAATCGTTTTTGGATTGATTACACGCCTAATGGAGGCATCGATCAGTTTTACTCTGACTTATCAGTTTTAGACAAGAAAGGGCAAGAAGTTAAGCGAAAAACAATCTTTGTTAACGAACCCTTGCGCTACAAAGGAGTAACTTTATATCAAACTGATTGGGGCGTTTCTAGCGTCCGCATCCGTGTGAACAAAAGCCCGGTTTTGCAATTACCAATGGCTAAACTAAATACCAACGGGCAAGGGCGGATTTGGGGAACTTGGATTCCGACAAAAACAGATATGAGTGAAGGCGTTTCTTTACTAACTAGAGATTTACAGGGAATGCTACTGCTTTACGATGTCAAAGGGCAGTTGATATCTACCTTACGCCCTGGAATGTCTACTCAAGTTAACGGCGTAACTCTGTATATTGACGAGCTAGTTGGCAGTACGGGATTGCAAATTAAAGCTGACCCCAGCATACCAGTTGTTTATACTGGCTTTGTGTTATTAATGCTAGGTGTGGTGATGAGCTATGTTTCTCACTCGCAAATTTGGGCTTTGCAGCAAGATGGACATTTTTATGTAGGTGGCAAAACTAATCGGGCGCAGGTAGGTTTTGAGCAAGAAATGCTCGATATTTTGGCTCAACTTACTGCCCAAAAGCAGGTTGAAGACTCAAAGATTAAATCAGAACTTGCGGCTAAATCTTAAAAGCCTCAATGGCAATGATTTTGCGTAATTTTAAAACCAATGTAGAGACGTTGCATTGCAACGTCTTTATTCATATACAGCAGTTCTCAGTTGGATGAAACATAGCTACAGCAATGGGTAAACCAACCGATAATATCTTGAGTAGTGACCGCAGCTAGAGCATCGGTGATTGCTTGGTCTAACTGTGCATAGGTACGTGCCGCTCTTGCACGGAGAAACTCTTTGACTTTCGACCAACAGTTCTCAATTGGCGAAAAATCTGGCGAATAGGGAGACAAATAAATGACCGTTGCGCCTACCGATTCAATTGCCTCACGGATACCATTAACTTTATAGGCAGGCAAATTATCCATAACTACACACGCGCCTGCCCAGAGATTAAGCACTAATACCTGAGTCACATAGGTCTTGAATGCTAGGGCATCGGTTGCACCGGGAAAAGTAATTTCACCTACCAGCCCCCGTAGCGCCATTGCACCAATCAATGTTATTGTCCGCGCCCGCACCCGAGCATGGTTATAGGCGTGGCTGCCTCGGACAGAACGGGCATAACACTGCCGCGCTATTTCCCTCGCCGCCAAACAGAGTACCGTTTTAGCGGGAGTACCCCGCGCAAAAGATGGTTTCAACGGC
>CAJQOK010000077.1 GCA_905479905.1 uncultured Aliterella sp. | reverse complement strand
TTTCTCCCACACGCTCTTGATGACCGTTGATAGCGTAAGTTCCGCCAGCAACAAAGTCTACGGCTCTTTGGGCCTGATCGGGGTCTAACATGGTGAGATTGAGAACTACCGATTTGCGATCAAGCAGCGCTTGAATTGCCTGGGGCATTTCTTCAAAGGTGCGCGGTTCCATGACTATTACTTCAGAGGTGCTATTGTTTGTTCCTGGCATACCAATCACATTATTTAGTGGTGTACCCGATTCTGTGCTATCTGGAGCTACAGAAATGCGATCGCGCATCCGGCGGCGACCGTTGCCTTCTTCAGGCATAGATTGAGCCTGCTCTTGCTGGTAGGTGTTGCGGTAGTTATCCCCGTTTCCATTATCCTCATACTCGTCATATTCGTACTCAATCGGGTCATTTAAACCCACAAATTCTTTTAATTTTCCAAAAATACTCACTGATTGCCTTCCTCCTGACGATTTACACCTTTAGTTAAATTACCACAGCAACTTTTACCAAAGACTCTAGGACTAGCCTAAATAGACGTAATAAATTCTTTGTTGATAAATGCTCTTTACAACAGTTTTTGAATTTATAAAACTAATAACCTATGTAAGTAATTAACGCAACCTTAATACCCGATAAATCTTTTTGTACTACTCCAAGCGTTCTCCGAACAAAATCCGTCCTAGGCGGATCATTGTAGCGCCTGAAGCGATCGCACTTTTGTAATCCTCTGACATTCCCATTGATAACTGCGGCTTTTGCGGCAAATTTAGCCAATTTTTAGATTTAATCTCTGCAAGCAGAGCCGAAGTGCGGTCAAACACGCTCTTTATTTGACTTTCATCTAATCCTACAGGTGGAATTGTCATTAATCCACAAATAAGCAAGTTTTTACAGCAAGCTAAATCGGGTAAATCTGCCCAAAGCTGAGGTACAGTCCAGCCAGTTTTTTGCGGATCGCTCTCAATTTTTACTTGCAAACAAACTTGGGTTTTTCGCTTATTTTCTGCTGCTAATTTATCTAATTGCTGTGCTAATTTTAAGCTGTCTACTGAGTGAATCCACTGAAACAACTCTATGGCTTTTTTAGCTTTATTACTTTGCAATCTCCCGATAAAGTGCCAAGTAATATCTGTCAAATCTACAAGTTGCAACTGCTTTATTTGAGCTTCTTGGACTCGACTTTCGCCAAAATCCCTAATTCCCGCAGCGTAAGCAAGGCGCATTGCCTCTACAGGTACTTGTTTGCTAACAGCAATTAGCTTAACAGTATCGGGTAAATTTTGGCGAATTTGGGTAACTCTTTCGGCAATGGTCATGATTGAAAAGTGCTTTGCAGAATTTTTTGCAATTGCTCGTACTCTTGATATTGTCCGCTACGGCGCAGCAGACGCAAACGAGTTTCTAAGGATAAACGAGCCTGGGAGCGGCTGACCGATTCAAATTTCATTCCCCCACCGGGAGATTCGTGGGTGACTAAAAAAAACAAGCGTTGGGCGTAGAGAGTTGTAAATAGTTCTTGGTGTTGTTCGAGTACGCAAACTCTAGAAAGTAAACCAAATGTTGGATGATTTAGATAGTTTTCTGTATTCATCAAATATTGAGGCAGGTAGCACCAACTTTTCCAAGGATTAGGCAGATTATGCAGATGATAGCTTGGTTTGGGTGCAAAAGGTAAATGGGGAATACTTATATTTAGACACGCAAAGCAGCAATTTGGGCTTGAGCTTTTTGCAAAGATTCATCCCATTCAGTTTCGGGATCGCTATCGGCGACAATTCCGGCTCCTACTTGACCCCATACAGCGCTTGAGTTGCCCCTTGGAGTTACGAGTAAGGTGCGGATCAAAATATTTAAGTCTAAGTTGCCTCGCCAATCTAAGTAGCCGCAGGAGCCATAAAATAAACTGCGCCGCACAGGTTCTAATTCTTCGATAATTTCCATACATCGAACTTTAGGACAACCAGAAATCGTGCCGCCAGGAAACATTGCCCGAATTAGCTCAATAGGGGAAACGTTAGGCGGCAAAACTCCCCTGACGTTACTTACTAGGTGCATAACGTGGCTGTAGCGTTCGATGGTGAGTAATTCATCTACCTGTACCGATCCCCATTGACACACGCGCCCTAAGTCATTGCGTTCGAGGTCTACGAGCATAATGTGTTCAGAGTTTTCTTTGGCATTAGCAATTAGCTCAAGAGATAGTCTATTATCTTCTGCAATAGTCGATCCGCGCGATCGCGTTCCGGCAATTGGTCTAGTTTGAGCAATGCCATTATATAGTTGCA
Source organism: uncultured Aliterella sp. (assembly GCA_905479905.1). Taxonomy (GTDB): domain Bacteria; phylum Cyanobacteriota; class Cyanobacteriia; order Cyanobacteriales; family Chroococcidiopsidaceae; genus Aliterella. Next base: position 5,312 of record CAJQOK010000077.1, on the reverse strand, counting down.
CCAGTCGTTCGGGAGAGCAGCTAATCACATCTCCCCAAGGACTTCGCCAGAAGCTTGCAAAAGGTGAAGGATTAATTTGCTGTAAGGTGCGGTAAATTTCCCAGCTATCGCTACTCGTTTGAGTGCTAAATCGTACCGATAAATTTGTCTGAAAAATATCTCCCGCTTGAATATATTTTTTAGCTTGTCTAACGGCGGCTTCGTAGTCACTTTGAGCGGTTAAGAAACGAACCGGGGAAGTACGAGCAATAAAGGGTAACGGGGGAGTAGGAGCTAATTTCAGTTGGTTTGTGAGCGTATCTAATTGACTAATATCTGCGGCGGCTAACCAGAGTATTTGCTGCAAATGATCCAATACGGCGAAACTTTCTGGTTGATACCAAAAGGCAACGGGAAACGGTAAGTTATCTGCTCTTTTCCAGGGCAATTTCTCAATTTCCCAAGCTGCATCATAGCCTAGCCACCCTAGCCAACCCCCGGTAAATGGTAGCTCGTTAGGGCAGTAATTGAGGTTTTTTTCGCCGGATGCTTGTGTTAGCAGTTGTGCTAAAAACGGAAATATATTGCCGATTGGTGGTGTCCAACTTTGCAGACATCCATCAACTAGACGAGGAGATCCGGCACAGATAGAATATTGTGCTAAGGGAGTGCGATCGCCTTTTATTGGTAATGGGCTTTCTAATAGTGTGGCAATCTTTGCCTTGCCAAATAAAGCTGCAAAAACCTCCGCGCCTGTGCGATTCTCTAAGGGTAGCGACTTCCAGTACAAACTTTGTTGCATCTATTTTTCATTAAAAGCTAGGTAAATAAACGAGGATTATCTCAAATTCCCGCAAATTAAGTCTAGAAAAGAAAGTTTGATTGAGGTAAATTTAAGTCAGCTAATCCCACTAAAAAAGCTCATTGCTGGGAAGGGAAATAATCGCGCAATCCAAAATACAACTAAAAATGCGATCGCAATCCCATCAATTGTTTTTAACTTTAACTGCTGCCATTGGACGCGATGAAGATTTGGCCTAGTAAAACCCCGGACTGTCATCGCATTAGCCATTTGATCGGCTCTTAACAACAAATTTTCTAATAATCGCTCGGCGACTAGCATCCAGACTCTAATTCCTCCTTTAATACCGAGCTTTTGCCAATTAATGGCGCGGGTATTGACAGAGCGAATTAAGTTTTGGACTTCTTCTAAAACCAAAGGAATAAACCGCAAAGATAAGGTTAGTGTCAAAGCAATTTCTGTAACCGGAACTTTAAAACGGCGCAAAGGACGCATTAAGCTTTCAATTCCGGCGGTAATTTCCTCTGGGGCGGTAGTTAGTAAGTAAAGATTGCTGCTGTAAATTACGTTAAACAACAGTGTACTAGCCCGAATTGCAAGTTGCAGCGATCGCCTAGTAATAGTAAATCGCTCGATTTGAAATAGGATGTATTGGTAGTCTGAAGCCTTGGCAATGCTGGGATCTACTGGTGGTAAGCGGGGTTGGTACTTGACATTAAAAGAGTCTGGGACAAAAGCACCTAACAGAAATACTAGGCCAGAGAGTAGCAATAAAAACCCCATTTGTTGCCGCCATGCCCGAAGCGGAATTTTTGCCGTCAAAGTAATGGCAATTAGCATAACTACCAAAGCAATCCGCCAAGGTGCAGTAGCTAAAATAGGTGCAGCTAAAAAACTTAAGAGCCAAAATAGCTTTACTCTAGGATCTATTTTGTGCAGCCAAGTAATCGGTTGTTCTAGGTATAGCCCTAGGGGAAGATTTCGCAGTAAATCCATTATTGCAACTTGTAGCGCCGTAATCTAATCTAATTGACATCAGGGAAAAATTATCAAAATTTCCCCATTGCCCTATTGCTAGTAGCTTTTAACGCGAGTAGCACGATTAGCTGAACTGCCAGTATCTTCTACATCGCGAACTTTTTTGCTGCGCCAAAACAACCGAATCGGAGTACCAATAAACCCTAGTTGCTGACGAAATTGCCTTTCAATGTAACGCTTGTAGTTTTCATGAAAGCGGGAAGCTTCATTAACAAATAATGCGATCGCCGGGGGCTGTGTACTTACTTGAGTACCGTAATAAATTTTCCCTTGACGACCTTGGCGGCTAGTCGGTGGTGAATGCCAGCGCAGGGCTTCTTCTAGCACTTCATTAATTACCGAAGTTGTAACGCGGCGTTTGTGGGCGGTGGCGGCGATATCAGCTAATTCGAGGATTTTTTCAACGCGCTGCCCAGTTTTGGCGCTGACAAAAATCATTTCCGCCCATTCAATAAAATACAGCCGCTCTTTAAGGGTTTTTTCGTGGTCGTAAATTGTATAAGAATCTTTTTCTACAGCATCCCATTTATTAATTACTACAACGCAAGCTCTGCCTTCTTCTTCAATCCGGGCTACTAATTTTTGATCTTGCTCTGTAACGCCGTCTTCAGCATCAAGTACCAGCAAAACCACATCGGCGCGACGGATAGCTTTAAACGCGCGATTGATGCCAAAAAATTCGGCTCCATATTCCACATTTTTTTTGCGTCGAATGCCTGCGGTGTCGATTAAACGGTAGGTTTTGCCATCCCTTTCAATTACAGTATCGATCGCATCGCGGGTTGTGCCAGAAATCGGACTAACGATCGCTCTATTTTCACCAACAAAGGCGTTTAGTAAGCTTGATTTGCCCACATTTGGTCGCCCAACGATCGCTATTTTTGTTTCCTCTACGTCTGGAAGCTGGTCATTATGGGGTAAGTGAGCAATTACCGCGTCTAATAATTCTCCCGTACCATTACCATGAATCCCTGACATGGGGAAAGGTTCACCTAAACCTAGTTCCCAAAACTGCGCCGCTTGAGTTAAACCAAGTTCGGCAGATTCGCATTTATTGACGGCTAGAACCACTGGGACGCTTTGTTGGCGCAACCATTGGGCAATTTCTTCATCGGCGGCGCAAATCCCCGCTTGACCGTCTACGATCATCAGGGCGGCACTTGCTTCAGTAAGGGCTAGGGCAGCTTGTTCGCGGATCATTGGTAAAAATTCGGTGTCATCGTCAAAGACTAACCCGCCAGTATCGACGACGACAAAATCGCGATCACCCCAGAAGGCATTTAGATAAGTGCGATCGCGGGTAATTCCTGGTTCATCGTACACAATAGCCGCGTTCGTCCCTGCCAGACGATTTACTATTGTAGATTTGCCCACATTGGGACGACCGATAATTGCGACTATTGGTAGAGACATAAAAGTAAAAAATGCTTTGTGTTTATATTTTAGCGGTGTCTTTAGTGCGGTAGTTAAATTTGATATGCTGATCGAGAGCAACTAACCGTAAAAACCATGCCCTCTCTTTCAATTTCTACTTTTCCCCTCACGGCAGTAGTGGGTCAAGAAGCCATAAAATTAGCTTTATTGCTAGTAGCTGTAGATCCAGGATTGGGGGGAATTGCGATTGCTGGTAGGCGTGGTACGGCTAAATCGGTGATGGCGCGGGCGCTGCATGATTTATTGCCACCGATTGAAGTAATTACAGGTAGCATATTCAACGAAGAAGCAGAAATTGATAACCTTGATACAAAAGTAATTCCGGCTCCTTTCGTGCAAATTCCTCTCGGTATTACCGAAGATCGGTTGCTTGGCTCGGTAGATGTAGAGCAGTCGGTAAAATCTGGAGAATCAGTATTTCAGCCGGGTTTACTCGCTCAGGCGCACCGGGGAGTTTTGTATGTAGACGAAATTAATTTATTAGATGACCAAATTAGCAATCAATTATTGACGGTTTTAAGTGAAGGGCGCAACTTTATCGAACGAGAAGGGATTAGTTTCGATCATCCCTGTAAACCTTTATTTGTAGCTACTTACAATCCTGAAGAAGGTAATTTAAGAGAACATTTACTAGATCGCATTGCAATTACTTTAAGCGCCGATGCCATTTTGGGTTTAGATCAAAGAGTCCAAGCTGTAGACCAAGTTATTCAATACTCCGCCTCTCCTCAAGAGTTTTTACAACAATACGACGAAGACTTAGACAATCTCAAAACTCAAATTATTCTGGCGCGAGAATGGCTCAAAGATGTCACTATCAGCCAAGAACAAATTATTTATCTAGTTGATGAAGCGATCCGCGCTGGGGTACAAGGACATAGAGCCGAATTATTTGCAGCTAAAGTAGCTAAAGCGGCGGCGGCGATAGATGGACGAAACCGCGTGAATGCGGAAGATTTGCGCCGGGGAGTGGAGTTAGCGATCGTTCCTAGAGCAACAATTATTCAAACGCCCCCAGAGGACGCGCCACCGCCACCGCCACCACCTCCCCAAAATCAAGAGGAGTCGCAGCAAGAACAAGACGAGCAAGAAGAACCTGAAGAACCCCAAAAAGAAGAAGAACAGCCTAGTATTCCTGAAGAATTTGTTTTTGACGCTGAGGGGGTAATTTTAGATCCCAGCGTATTGTATTTTGCTCAAATGGCGCAAAGACGGGGCAAATCTGGCGCTCGGAGTGTAATTTATTCCGACGATCGCGGACGTTACATTAAACCAATGTTGCCTAAAGGTGCGGTGCGCCGCATTGCTGTAGATGCAACCCTTCGAGCGGCTGCACCTTACCAAAAAGCCCGCCGCGAACGTCAGCCAGATAAGCGGGTAATAGTCGAACAAGGCGATGTCCGCGTCAAACGTTTAGTCCGTAAAGCTGGAGCGTTAATTGTCTTTGTTGTCGATGCGTCGGGTTCTATGGCATTAAATCGGATGCAATCAGCCAAAGGTGCGGTATTGCGCCTATTAACAGAAGCCTACGAAAACCGCGATCAAATATCTTTGATTCCCTTTCGCGGCGAACAAGCAGAAGTTTTATTACCCCCTACTCGTTCAATTTCCGCCGCCAAAAAGCGGCTAGAACGAATGCCTTGCGGTGGTGGCTCCCCCCTAGCTCACGGCTTAACTCAGGCGGTGAGAGTAGGCACTAATGCCCAAATGAGCGGCGATATTGGGCAGGTGGTAATTGTCGCAATTACTGATGGACGCGGGAATATTTCTTTATCGCGCAGTTTGGGCGAAACTATCCCCGAAGGCGAAAAACCCGATATCAAAGCCGAGTTACTCAACATTGCAGCGAGAATTCGGGCTTTGGGGATGCAGTTATTGGTGATTGATACAGAAAATAAGTTTATTTCTACAGGGTTTGCGAAGGAATTGGCGACAACCTCTGGCGGGAAGTATTACCATTTACCAAAAGCAACCGATAGCGCGATCGCATCAGTAACTAAGGGTGCTATGAATGATTTGCGATCGCGTTAGAAAGGGATTAATACATTTTCTGTTATTT
>CAJQOK010000076.1 GCA_905479905.1 uncultured Aliterella sp. | reverse complement strand
TTAACCTGGTATATAACAGACAAGAGTTTGATGTCTGCCAAACATCTATTAATAAATGTATTTGACGAACTATGTTTGATGCACTAGCTGACCGTTTAGAATCTGCTTGGAAAAAGTTAAGAGGTCAAGACAAAATTACCTCTGCAAATATTCAAGAGGCGCTGAAAGAAGTTCGCCGCGCGCTTTTGGAAGCAGACGTTAACTTGCAAGTAGTTAAAGACTTTATTGCTGGGGTGGAAACCAAAGCCCAAGGAGCAGAAGTAGTATCGGGGGTTAGACCCGATCAGCAGTTTATCAAACTTGTCTACGACGAACTGTTAGAAGTTATGGGAGAAACTAACGTCCCCTTAGCAAAAGCTGACACAGCCCCAACAATCGTTTTAATGGCTGGGTTGCAAGGAACAGGTAAAACTACCGCCACAGCTAAGTTAGCACTTCATCTCAAAAAAATTAATCGTAGCTGCTTATTAGTCGCTACAGATATTTATCGCCCCGCAGCGATCGATCAATTGGTAACTTTGGGTAAGCAAATTCAAGTCCCTGTCTTTGAAATGGGTAGTGACGCTGACCCCGTAGAAATTGCTAAACGCGGTGTAGAACAAGCTAAAGCTCAAGGAGTTGACACCGTAATTATCGATACGGCGGGGCGCTTGCAAATTGACGTAGACATGATGGGAGAACTAGCCCGGATTAAAGCTGCTGTACAGCCCCAAGAAACGCTGTTAGTTGTAGATGCGATGACGGGTCAAGAGGCGGCAAATCTGACGCGCACCTTTCACGAGCAAATCGGGATTACTGGGGCAATTTTAACCAAATTAGACGGCGATAGTCGAGGCGGGGCGGCGCTTTCGGTGCGTCAAGTTTCCGGTCAGCCAATTAAGTTTGTAGGGGTAGGGGAAAAAGTAGAGGCATTACAACCATTTTATCCCGATCGCATGGCATCGCGAATTTTGGGTATGGGAGACGTGCTAACCCTAGTAGAAAAAGCTCAAGAAGAAATCGATCTTGCTGATGCGGAGCAAATGCAGCAGAAAATGCTCTCGGCGAAGTTTGACTTTACTGACTTTCTGAAGCAAATGCGGCTGTTAAAAAATATGGGTTCGCTGGGGGGGATTATGAAAATGATTCCCGGTATGAATAAGCTCAACTCTGACCAGTTAAAGCAGGGCGAAACTCAGTTAAAACGCTGCGAAGCGATGATTAAATCCATGACAACTCAAGAGCGCAAAGATCCGGATATTCTAGCAAGTTCACCAAGTCGGCGGCGGCGAATTGCTGGCGGGTCGGGTTATAAAGAAAGCGATGTAGCAAAGTTGGTCAGCGATTTTCAAAAAATGCGGACGATGATGCAGCAAATGACTCAGGGCGGCTTCCCAGGAATGTTTGGGGGAATGGGAAACCCCGCCACCGCAAATCGTCCGGCTCAAGCAGGTTGGCGCGGCTACAGCGATCCTGGGGGCAAAAAGAAGAAAAAAGAGAAAAAGAAAAAAGGCTTCGGTACTTTGTAGATAAAGTAGGCGATCGCATCACAAGCGCGATCGCCTAACCTTACATAATGAGGGTAAAAATACTAAAATAACCTGCAAACCATGTGTAAGAATAGCTGCAAGCTTGAATTTCATATTGTCAATCACTTTGGCAAGAGGACAAATAATTAGTAAATCGACATTTGTAATAAAACCCCCAATATTTACCCTTACTCTATTAACTTGCTGACAGTATTTTGCCGTAAAACTTAGAAATTTTCTTTTTAGTTTGCTATGTGTCACCAACCGATTTATAACAACAGCCTTCAGCAAAATTATCAATAAAAAAAGCCTGCTACTAATTTAGTAGCAGACCTAATATCTAAAAATTATCAGACTACTTAATAAGACTTACACCCAAGAGATTCTTAAACCCCTTAAAAAAGGGGAGTTAGTCTTAACCAAGTTCTACTTAATACTTACTTTCGCACCAGCTTCTTCAAGCTGCTTTTTAGCATCTTCCGCAACATCTTTAGTTACAGCTTCTTTAACAGGCTTTGGTGTAGATTCAACTAAGTCTTTAGCTTCTTTCAAGCCCAAACCTGTCAAAGACCGGACTACTTTTAAAATGGCAATCTTCTTATCGGCGGGAACTTCCTCTAGAATTGCATCAAATTCTGTTTGCTCCTCAACGGCTTCGGCGGGTGCAGCAGCCCCAGGCCCAGCCATCATCATCATACCGCCAGCAGGTGCGGCGGCACTCACGCCAAAAGCTTCTTCAATTTGTTTAACTAACTCTGAAGCTTCTAGCAAAGTTAAAGTTTTTAGTTGGTCGAGAATTTGATCGGTGGTAGCAGACATTGATTAACTCCTGTAAATTGTGATTGTTTTAACTGATTAAGCTGCAACGTCCGTTTCGGCGTTGCCAGCATCTTTTTCTGCCACAGCCTTGATACTGCGACCTAAAGAAGCCGGAACTTCGTTAATACTTACAGCCAACGCTGTAGCTACACCATTGATAGCCCCAGCAATTTGAGCAATAAGCTGTTCTTTCGATGGCAAATCGCCGATGGCTTTTACGTCTGCTTCTTTGAGCAAACGACCTTCCATTACGCCGCCGCGCAGTTCGGTTTTTTTGCTAACTTTTTGAAATTCCTGGTAAGCTTTAATTGCTCCAGAGATATCTTCTTTAACTAGCAAAAAAGCTGAAGTGCCTTTGAGTAATTCACTCATTGGCTGCCAGTTAGCCTGACCATCAATAGCGATACCCATTAAGGTATTTTTAGCGATTTTGCACACCGTACCTGTGGGATGCAAGCGCCGCCGTAGGTCAGTAATTTCGGCAACAGTTAGCCCTTGGTAGTCAATAGCAAGTATTAGTTGCGCCTCATTCAAAGTTTCTTTGAGTTCGGCGACCATTGCTTGTTTATCTTTTAGCGTTCTGCCCATACTTTTCTCACCTCCTTAAATAAAATATTGCTATCCCTCAAAAAACCAAAAACCCGACAGAATCTGCCGGGTAACGAAGTCATATTTTTGCTGCGATGCCAATAAAGGGCGATCGCATTTACAAATACAAACCTCGGCAGGATATTAAGCGTAATCGCTCCTGCGGTCTTCGGCTTTGGGCTATGAAGTTTTTGGGCTTTTTTTACATTCCGTCGGTTTTCATGTCACGCAAGGCATTGATATCAACTTGAATCGATGGCCCCATTGTTGCTGATACATACATTGTCCGCCAGTAACGCCCCTTGGCTCCTGATGGGCGGTTGCGATCAATGGTTTCTTGCAATGCTTTTAAGTTTAAGAGCATATCTTCGGGAGGAAATGCCGCCTTGCCAAACATAACATGAACTATGCCTGTACGGTCGGCACGAAATTCTAGTTTTCCTGCTTTAAATTCAGAAATCGCTCCGGCAATGTCATTTGTTACCGTACCACCTTTTGGCGATGGCATCAAACCGCGCGGCCCCAGCACCCTTCCTAGCTTTGCTACTTGAGGCATAACATCGGGGGTAGCGATTAATAGGTCAAAATCCATCATCCCTTTTTGGATGTCGTCGATTAATTCCTCCGAACCCACTAAATCGGCTCCGGCGTTTTTTGCTTCGGCTACTTTTTCTCCTCTAGTAATCACCGCTACTCTAATATTTTGTCCCGTACCTTTGGGTAAGGCGACGGTGGTTCGTAGTTGCTGGTCGGTGTACTTGGGGTCAATTCCCAAGCGAATATGTGCTTCAACGGCTTCAGGAAACTTGGCTGTAGCGGTTTCTTTCAATAGCTGGAGAGCTTCTAACGGCTCGTAAGCTTTATCTTCAACTTTTTTGTGCAGTTCAGTCAGTCGGCGAGATAGTTTTTTGGCCATTTTTTTTCCTGGGGTTTATTGCGAAGCTGTGCCTCTCCCCCTAATAAAATTACGCTGATGCTTAGTCTATTTTAGTTTTCGGCGATCGCTACGCCCATGTTTTTGGCTGTTCCGGCGACAATTTTCATTGCTGCTTCAATATCATTAGCATTGAGATCGGGCAGTTTTGTCTGAGCGATTTCTTGTAATTGGGCTTTGGTAATTGAGCCAACGTTCTTTTTATTTGGTTCGTTTGATCCTTTTTCAATTCCCGCCGCTTTGCGAATCAACACCGATGCTGGGGAAGTTTTGAGAATAAATGTAAAACTCCGGTCTTCAAATACCGATATCTCTACAGGTATTACCGTTCCCGCTTGGTCGGCGGTTTTAGCATTATATTCTTTGCAGAACATCATGATGTTTACGCCGTGTTGACCCAAAGCTGGCCCTACTGGTGGTGCGGGGTTAGCTTTCCCAGCGTTTAACGCCAGTTTGATAATTGCTACTATTTTCTTAGCCATCGGTTTGTCTTAGCCTTGTTTTTCGACTTGATTAAATTCTAATTCTACGGGCGTATCGCGTCCAAAGATCGATAATAGCGCCTTTAGCTTGCTTCTTTCGGGACTTACTTCTATAACTTCGCCTTCAAAGTCTTTGAATGGCCCTGATAAAACAATAATTTTATCTCCCGCACCAATATCAATTTTGACTACTGGTTCTTGTTCGCTAGTTTGTTTGAAGATTCGCTCTACTTCGGCACTACTTAATGGTAAAGGTTTAACGTGACCGCGACCCCTGCCTGTACCCCTTCTTTGCTCGGC
>CAJQOK010000075.1 GCA_905479905.1 uncultured Aliterella sp. | reverse complement strand
AATACAAGCTAAGGCTACGGGGTCATTCTTGCGGAAAGTGATGCGGCGAATAAAACGTTGGGCTTTGGGGGGATGCCAGCCCGGAGACGCGCCCGTGAGTAACGATTTTGTCCCTGATGGTTGCACTGTTGTACAGCGATTTGGGCGCTTAAAATTATGCTCGTCGCAATACTGCCAGACTACCTCATTAACGATCGCCTTCCACCGATTTAAGTATGCTTCTTCTTGCTGCTTAAACTCTAATCCTGCCTTTGTTTGCGGTCTTCCAGCTTCCCACCAGCGTAGCCAATCTGTACCAAAAGCATTAACAAAAAAGTCAAATAACCCGGTAAAAGATACGCCCACAATCGGGTCTAATTCCCGCGAAGATTGGTATCTTTCCTCAATAAATTGATGGTTCAATAAAGAAGCAACCGAAAGCGCTCCGGCGGTAAAAGCATCTTTTTGTTCTTGGTAGTTGTGAGGGTTGATTTGATTGAGGTGAATCTCCGAAAGATTGCAGTGGAAATTAGTGCCTAAAATTTCACCACAATTGTGAGCAACCAAGCCATTAGCATCAAATCTTGCAGGGCCAGGCACAGTACAATCATAAACAGCTTCTTGACCATCTGATTCAATGCTGGATATTGTGACGCTAAATCGTTCGCGGTTAATGTTTCGCTTATACCCTGATAACAAATCTTGCAATCGTTCAGCTTTATTAGGCTCTTGAAATCCGATTAGTTTTTGGTAAATAACTATGTTGTCGTTCGCTATAACTAACTCATGCTGTGCTTTACAAACATATTCCGCTAATTCTCGATTGGAGTCTGGCAACATTCTCACGCCTTCTAATCGGCGATTTTGATAAATTCTAGAGGCAATCCCTAAGCGGAGTAGCATCCTTTGTACAGCTTCAAGTAATGGCAAATTACTTTGAGCTAATCGAATGCTGACACCCTTATTTTGAGTTCCTTGGACGCTACCATCAGCATCAAATACTCCTTGCAGAAAACCACAGTAAAAGTCAAAGCTTGCTTGTTCTATTTCTGGCGTTATTGTCTTGTTTCTAATGGTTATTCCATAATTACCTGCAAGTCCAGCTAAACCAGCAGAACTTACTTGATAATACTTGTTTTGTTTGTGATAGATCCCTGTTAGTTTGTCACTACTAAGAACAGAGTTTTTAACTAAACCAAGAGCATACTCTTTCATTTCTACTTTGTTGTCGCCCCAATACCGTAAGTGGGCTTGATAGCTATAGCTTGCGGGATAGTGACTAAAACATCCATCTCCCACCAAGTTACCCAATAACCAACCTTCGTCTTTTGTTCCTTTGCCATCCCAAGGTAACAATTCTCGGTGATTGTGGATTGAAATGCGATCACCTATTTGCAATTTACCAGCTTCAACCCATTCTGTATACTGACTATTTTGAGTTTGGGCTGTTACTTTTAAAAGTTGATGATTTTCTGTTAATCGCAGGCTATAACCTTCTTTTGTCCGCAGTTTAACTACAGGCTTAACTCCTGTAAAAAAGAATCCTGAAGACGTTGTACTAAATAATTCGCCGTTAACATAAGTACCATGTTGTACGCCGATTAAATCCTTAACTTGCCAAGCACCTTTTTCGGTATGAATCCAAGTATCTGAAGTAACGCATGGATTCAAAGCATATCTAGAAAGCCGATGTTCTACTTCTATTGCTAGCATTTCGGGAACGCGACTAAGTAACCAATCCGCCGCCGCAGTTTCAGAATTTGTGTAGGTTTTGAGAAAGTCTTTTTTTAGTTCAAGCGTATTTACTTTATCTGCATTTGCCCGTGCGATCGCTTCTCCCGCCCATTGAATCGCACCTTCCCCCGAATAATACTGTTGTCTTACAGCATTAATACATTCTTCGATGCTGGGTTTGCGATGAAATACTCTTGTATGATTTGCCATTCTTAGCGCATCTCTTTCAGGATCTATGCGCCAATTCCCATGTTCATCTTGATGCCATAAATTGCCTTTAGCATTAGCAAATAACTCGTCTTCGCTAACCCCCTGGCGCATTCCGGCAGAATTTGATACTAAAATTCCTTCGCAAACAAATTCGTGAATTGTCGAAACTTCAATGTCATACGTATGAGATGTTCTGACATCCATTTCTACAGACTTAACTTTAATGGGAGTTAAATCTGTACCATTCGATCTAACCATTACTTTAGAAAACCTACGATCCTCAGAAGACTTAAGTCTGTCGATCTCGGTTGTAGAGAAATAACCAGAATACTTTGATAGCAGTGCTAAGGTACTTTCATAAGCATCATGCCCTACAGCAACTAATTCTCTTTTACCAACAGAAGAACACTGACGAGTTGTAATTCCTAGAGAAGCATAAACAGCTTGAACTTGCCGTAAAAAGTCTTGATGTACCGAAGCAACTAATACTCCTTGACTATGACAACCATCAGCATCAGCTAATCCAGCTAGGTAAGCTTTACGAATGTCTAAAGTACCCAGCAAGATGCAATCAGGAATCGAGATTGATGTAAAAGATTTTTTAAACTGTGCTAAATAGTGATTGAGCTTGCTGGAATTTAATTGAAGTTCAAAGGCTTTAGCTTTACACTGTTCGGGAGTTCTAAGGGTATAAGTATCAAGCCCAAATCCTTGCGCCACACCTACTAAAAGCTCGATAATTTCTGGTTGATGTTCTGCTATTCTAAATCTCACTCTAGAACCATCCGCAGCTACCGAACCATCGCCGTGCAGATAGCCTAAGAAATAAGCTACATCAGTGGTTAAAGCTGGGATAGTAATCGGTTTAGCTTTAGAATCGGCTTGTCTAAACTCCGGTAACTCTGTCGCCGTACCGGGGATAGATTTCGGTACAAAAATTAAGCGATCGCCTTCCGTTAGATTTTTCGCCTTAACCATCTCATAATTGCCGTAAACATCAGTCAAAACCGCAACTTTATGGTCAGGCGTACATTCAAAACACCCGTTTTGAGTTTTAATCCGACACAGAGATTGAGTCCCTTGATCGAAAAAGTTGGTAACGGGATAAAAACCTTTGCTTGTCAAGACGCGATCGCCTATTCTAATTTTTTGAATTGGTACTAACCCCGATTCTGTATGTACCAAAGCTTCACCAGGAAGGCAGCGCCGCACGTTACCCGCTACTACTACTACCGCCGCTTCATCTATCAACAAACAGCATTCCACTGAATTTAATTGTCGCCCTAAAGCCTTGTTGAGGATACTGGCACAGCGATCGTACAATGTCGGTAATTTAACTGGGTTAGCAACGCCGCCAAAGCCCTGTAAGCGCTCTCCTTCACCCCGAATATCGTCAAGAACTACTTGAACTATTACGTCGCCTGTAAATCTTTCATCGCTGGAAAGTTCGAGTAAAGTTTGATAAGACTTAACCCAACCAGCACGGCTATCGCCAACGTAGATTGTAACGATATTGTTATTAATATTAATTTCTGTTTGCTCTCGCCTCATTGCGGCGGGAGTTGTGCCAATTTTCCCTTGTAACTCAACACTTAGACGATTGCGAATTGCTGGCAATTGGTTGATATACTTGGGTTCGAGGACTGCGCCCGTACCGCAACCCATCATTGCAAAATCCATCATCAGCCCAAAAGCTCGCCAATCTACTACATTTGTGCTAGTACAATTGTACGCGCCCGAAAAATTCTCTGGCTTTTCTAGCCATTGCGTCCCGCCTACCCATAGCCAACGACCACTAGAGAGAGATTTGAGTTGCTGCTGCATTTTGGCAGTTAAAGCCGCTTGCGTTGGGGTAAGCTTACCTAAACTTACTAATCCTTCGAGAATGCGATCGCCTACTTGCTGCCAAGATTCCCTTCCCGTACTCTGGCGACGGCTGTAAGTCCGATAAAATACCGCTTCGCCAGCCGGGGCAGATTCAGGAAACTTACTACTTTTTTGCACCCGCTCTAAATCTCTCACCATAGAAAAAGTCTTGCATTTTTGAGGACAGACTTACGACTATAAAGCATTTAGATATAGCGGACAAGAATTGAAAAATTTGGAGTTTTGCGCTACTGCTAGAGGTTCTCTAAATTTTTTCCTACCCAAAAGGCTTGACTTTTTGCCACCTGTAGTAGAAAAATTTGCAGGTGGATTTGGGCAGATTTGCAAAGGAGGTAGCGATACCATACTTTAAGGCAAAGTCAGGAAATTAGTTAAAAAAGTGCGATAGCTTATCCAAAAATACGAATTTTTGGCTCATGCTTGTGAAGTAAAGATATAGTCACGTAGTCACTACTGTA
>CAJQOK010000074.1 GCA_905479905.1 uncultured Aliterella sp. | reverse complement strand
AAGTAAGTTTAATATTAGAAAATAAAGCATAAAAGTTATACATTACAAGCTTTTCCAAGTTTCAGTTTATTTTTTTCTTACTCAAAGTGACAGAAGAGGGATATTTAAAGTGACTTTTGAAATCAGACCATTCATACTCCCTGCAAACTTGGTGGTTATCTGATCACTGCCAATAATGGCGAGATGTTCTGGTTGCTGCTTTAGTTCAAACATTTGACGCGATGTACTTGCCCTTGCCCTATTCAATTCCTGGTATTTTTGGCTTTACGGCTTCTCCACCCACCGCAATCAAAATTTTTTCAGCAATTATACTCTGTCTAGCGACATCCAGAGTATAAGCATCTAAGAACTTAGTACATCTGTAAATCAAATCAACATCTGCGTCTTAAAGATGCTGAATAGGCAACTTCCTTAAATGCTCGATAGCTCTATAAATCATTTAAGACTATTATTGTATTGTGCTTTTGTCGTTAACCTCATAGTCGGGTATAACAAGTTCAATATTTCGCAATTTACCCCAGGTATATCCGGTTAAACCAAGCAGTACACCGCAAAAAGCAAAGAGGGTATATTGTAGGGCGATCCCAGAACTATAATTATTACCAAATAAGTCGCCAAATGTATTTGCAAGTATACCTCCAGGGAGCATAGCAGGCTGGAAAACATGGTCAGCCAATGGGCCAGCGATCGCAAGTCCCATTGGTGCAGCAAGCTGAGTAATCAAATAACGATTAGCAAAGACTCGTCCTTGTACCTCTGGCGGGACTTTAGATAACCAAATTGCTTGCTCTGAACTACTAATAGATGACCAAAATACGGCGGTGAAAAAACCAGCCAATATCCAAGTTGCGGGTAAATTTCCTAATCCAAACACTACCATACAGCCATAACTTAATACTGTTCCTAGCAACATCCCATGAATGCGGCGTTTAAACCCACCCCACACACTCAGCGATACCGCACCAATTACACCACCCAAACCGATAGCAGATTGGACGCTGGCAAATACTGCGGTGTTGTTATGACTGCGGGACAAAATTAGTGAGGCGTGGATACCAGAAATTGCATAATCAATGAAGTTGAAAATAAGCAGGAATATTAGCAGCGATCGCAAGCTAGGATTTTTTAAAATGTAGCGCCAACCAAAAGTTAGATTTTGCCAAAGTTTTTGTTGTTCTGCTTCTCGCTTAACGACAGGTTGGGGGATTTGGACAAAATATATGGTGCAGATAGCGATCGCAAAAGTTGCAATATCAACAGTCAAAATACCTTGCAGACCAATCTGATAATAAAGCGCTCCGGCTAGTCCTGGGGCAATGATATTTGAACCAAATTGGCCCACATGATTGCACAAAGCCGCCGCTCGCGTGTAGTGTTGTTTGGGTACAAGCGCCGATATAGAAGCGGAGTATGCTAAATGCTGAAAATAGCCAAATAGTCCGCTAAAAGCTGCGGTAATATAAAGATGCCAAATTTCTAGGCGATTGGTTGTCAGGAGGATAAATATAGCAATAGTTGATATCCCGGCGGCGGTATCTCCTAAGATCATTAGTAATTTGCGATCGCACCGATCAACTAATATGCCTGCAAACAGTGCTGCTATTAATCTAGGAATTTGGGTAAAGAGGATAATCAAAGATAATGATGTAACTTTACCTGTAATATTCCACGCCCAAATAGTTATAGCAAAATTAGTCATTTCTGAGCCAAGTATAGAGGCTACTTGACTTGCCCAAATAATCAAAAAGGTGCGGAGATTGGTTTTTTGAATATCTGCGGCGTTCAAAATTTATATCCTGTACTTACAGCTTTGCTAAAGGCAGGATGTTCTTGCCAAGTTTTACAAATATTTTCAGTAAAAACCCACATATTGAGATTAATTGCCGTTGTAATTGTTCGTGCTTGATGCCACCAAAAAGCCGGAATAAAAAGTATATCTCCTGCCTGTAATTCAGCTTCTAAACCGTTAATTTCCTTGAAACTAGGAAATTTATCTAAATCTGGTTGCTGGGGATCGATGGGACTTGACCATAATTCATCATCAATCTTGACAATCGATAACTTTTCGTACTCCTCTGGTGGAAAAAGTAGAAATGTTTTTTTTCCAAATATTTGAGCATTGAAGTTGTGATAGTTATCATTATGAATTGTTGACTTTTGATTAGTAGCACCAATCCATAAACGAATTTCATTGCCGCTATTTTCCGGCAAGTAGTTAGGAAAACTAAAATGAGATTTAATTTTGTCAAAATACTGTTGAGTTAGCGGTGAATTGAGGGGAATATTACCTAGATAGGCTGGGCGCTGTCCATTTATATCGGTTGAATTAATGCTATCTATATATTCAGTGATTGACATTACTGTTTGTTCTTTAGATTGCCCAAAGAAAACATCAATTTCATTATCACTTGCTCTTAAAGGCGCAGATATATCTCCAAACATATTTTTAAACATTTCAGGTTGCCATAAAGAAGATGCTGCCCACTCTGTAGCAACCCCAGAAATAATTACTGGCTTACTTTGTAAACCATAGGTTGTTTGGAATTCGTCAACTGATGGGTTTTCAATGCGTTGAATAGGTTGGACATTCATAACTTTTTTATGAGGATTAGTTTTACAACAATCCGCCTAAGCGTAAATTGTTAATACTGTCTTGAACAGCCTGAACCATACAATTAATATCTTCATCGGTATGGGCTGTAGACAAGAACCCGCTACCACCTCTACTTAATATGCCTTGGTGAATTAAATGATAAGATAATAGGCTTAATCCCAAAGATGACGAATCGCTAGAATTATTACTTGATGTCGAATTACCAGGTCCAAATAATGAACCAAAGTTTATCATTCTAATAGGCATTTCCCCAGATTCAAAATAGGTATTTAAGGTTTGAATAAACTCGGTTGTGCGTTGATTTAGCTGGGTTTGTAAAGTTGCTCCCTGGGCTTTGAGGTATTGCAATATAACCTTTGCGGCGGCTAAGGATAGAGGATGTTTGCAATGCGTACCTGCAAAAAAAGTTTGCTTTACTTGAGGATAAGAAGAATCGCCATAATTCCACATTCCGCCATCAATTTTATCCATATATTTAGCTTTACCAGCAATAACACCAATGGGCATTCCGCCACCGATAATTTTGCCGTAGGTAGCTATATCGGCGGCAATATTAAACCAAGCTTGCGCGCCGCCAGGATGAATGCGAAAGCCTGAAACCATTTCATCAAAAATTAAAGCAATGTCTAATTTAGTTGTTAATTGCCTTAATTGATGGAGAAATTCATGCGGTTGAAAATCAATTCGGCTACTTTGGACTGGTTCAACTAAAATAGCTGCTAGTTCATTTTTGTTGGCTTTGATAATATCGAGCGCTTGCCAATTGCCATAATCTAAAACTAAAACATCTTCCGCAAATTTCGGTGGTGTACCTGAATCTACAGGAACCGTAGTGAAATTACCATTTATTTCTGCATTTTCAACTAACGTGCCATCAAAATGACCGTGATAAGAACCGGAGAATATAGCAATTTTGTGACGATTTGTAGTAGCTCTAGCAATGCGAATTGCGGTCATAATTGCTTCTGTGCCTGTATTACTAAAAGCAACTCTTTCCATACCTGTCATTTCAGTAATTAACTGTGCTACTTCGCCCGATAGTTCTGTTTGTACTCCTAAGTGAGTGCCTTTATCTAATTGTTCTAAGAGTGCGGCTTTGATAAAAGGGGGATTGTGACCAAAAAGGTTGATCCCAAACCCCATAACAACATCAATATATTCGTTGCCGTCTGCATCCCAAATTTTAGAACCGAGAGATTTTTTAGCAACTATGGGATAGCACATTTCTTTGAGTGCTAGGTTAAAACCTGCGGAAACTCGGTTATCGGCTAAGGTCGCACGATAAATTTGAGCGAGTTGTTTAGATGTTTTGGTGCGATCGCTATATTGAGTGATGAATTTTGATAAATAGTTGGCTTGAAGGCTTGGCGATAAAGGGGAAATACTTTTTTGCATGAGAGTTTTGGATTAATAAAGGACGCGAAGTCGAAGGAAAAATTATTTGTGAAGAATGTCTTTTTGGGGTAAAGAGTCTAAGTTGTTGCAAATTATACGAGATAGGTAGAGACTAAGTAATTTTTCATCGGTGGATGGACAAATAATTGAGCTATTGTTGAGGCTTTGCAGGGTATTTTTACAGTCAAAGTTTAGTGTTGTCGGCGGTGATTTTTTGTGTGCGTGAAGTAGCGGAATCAAAGGATACAAGGGATGTTCGGGGGAACGATCGCCAATTAAAGCTAATTCGGCTTGCCAGGAATCGTTAGAAATCTGTTTTAATGGGTAGCCAAAGGAACGAATAACCTTAAGCAGCATTTTCAATTCAAACGGCTGAGGATTTAATAGGTGAAAGGCTTTGCCTAAAGATGCTGGTTGTTGCGATAAGTAGACAATAGCTTTACTGACATAATCTACTGGTGCTAGTCCTTCTAAAAATTCTCCTTCAGGAAAACTGCCCAAGTTTAAGCAACCTACGAGTAACCTAGATAAAAGGTCGTTGGGATTGAATGCGCCAGTTTGGCTATGTCCAGAAATTCGTCCTGGCCTATAAATAGAAATAGGTAAACCGCGATCGCCTGCAATCTTGATTAACTTTTCTGCTACCCATTTACTTTGTGCATAGCCGCCCTCTGGGACGGGTGTTTCGTC
>CAJQOK010000073.1 GCA_905479905.1 uncultured Aliterella sp. | reverse complement strand
GTTATTGTTGACGATGCGGCGATCTAATCTTTCTCTCAGATTTGGATCGGCGCTATTAACGTCACCCTCATCGATAAGTTGCAAAAATACCCTTTGAGCATCAATATTTGAAATTACCCCCTTGTTGGCGCGGTACTCAACCCCTCCGGCTACTCTTACTCCTACCGCCCTACCATTATCGATTAATACTTTTTCTACGTGCTGGTCAGTCAGAACTACCCCACCTTTGCTTTTAACCAACTTCAATAAAGCTTGTACTAGCGCTCCCGTACCGCCACGAGGTCTTGACATTCCCGGCTCGTGCCGCATTGCCATCATAATCGCCCCCACAGCGTTAGTTTTTTGGGAAGGCGGCGCACCAAGTTCGGCACATAATCGGGCTAAAGGTGCTTTGAGAAACTCGCTATCAAACCATTCATTGAGGACATCTTCGCCACTACTAAGCATAGTCCGAATAAAGTCTAGGGTTTTAAACGGCGAACCAATCACAGAGAATAAATCTTTGAGCTTTTTGATGTCGTAATTGCCAGCAATATCAATAATAGACTTGGGGGGAGCGTTGAACATGGGAATCATTGCCCCTAGCACCCGTTGCCAAAATTCTGTATATTCTTTGTACTTTTTAGCATCGCGATCGCTATATCTAGCAATTTCGGCGCAAGTTTTTTCTAAAGACTTATGCCCCAAAAAGTATTTACCGTCAGGATGGGGACAAAATACTACCGGATCGCATTCTAAATACTCTAACCCGTATTTTTCTAGTTCTAGTTCTTGCACTACTGGCCCTAGGTGGATAAATTCATGATCGATCGCACACAGATTAAACTTAAATCCCGGCGCTTCAGTCGGCAACGATTCTTCGGTAGTTGCGGCCCCACCTGGAACAGAACGCTTTTCTAATAATAAAACGCTATAGCCAGCTTTAAGTAAATAGGCAGCACAGACTAAACCATTATGTCCTGCTCCAATAATCACCACATCATACGATTGCATAAAGCCTTGGCTCCAGATCCCTATTCCCCGATTTTAGAAAAAAGTTATCCAAGATACAATCCCTTTGCAGTTATAAAGTGCGATATCGCCCATGAATGCTTAAGTGTGCGGTATTTCGCTCACATGAGCTTCAGTGTAAAGAGTTAATTTACCTGGGTGTACTTCTAAGTCTTTAATGCGGATTGCCATTTTTTCTAGCTCAATAAAAGGCAATTGGGTTAGCTGTTTCATCTTTTCTAACAAGGCTACCGCTAGTTCAAGAGAAATATTTTGCCCATCTTGACACGAAAAACTTTCAATTAGTATGGGCATATTGCCAGTACGCGGACGAATTACAGCATTAAACCCAAGTAACCTAGTCGTACCCATTTCCGTTAATAAAGCGCTGCCATTGACTGCTATTTTGCCCTCACTGGGTAACAATAACTCTACTTGTTGCATTGCCATAGTTACAATTTGCCCGTCTACATCAAGTTCTAGCTTTGGCATCTGATTTTTAACGTAGTCTGAGCTTAGAGTGTGGTTTAGATCCTCTTGGGTGACAACAAATTTGGCGATCGCATCTACAGGATGAGTTAGTTCTATTTGGCCAAATAAAGCGCTAATAGGGTCAATTGCCACTTTATCTAAGTGCAACTCCATTTCTTGAACCCGGATGTCTGCTTGCAGCACTAAGCCTTGTCCAGATATGTTTACAGCATCGGCTTGTCCTTGAATAACCTTAAGTAAGTCGGTGCGAACATCTACATCAAGTTTTTCTGCGGAATCTAATTGACTAGACAAGCCTAATTGGGCGGCTTGGGCGATCGCTTGTTCATCTAATCTAGGACTATCAGGCATAAAAAATTACCACTTGTTTAAACTCTACTACTGCTTAATCTAGAAGCTAAACTGAGACAGTGTATCTGCATCATGGTGGACTTTTGTTGCGGTTAAAAAATTAGACTGCGGCGGAGCGATAGGTTGGTGAACCTCTGTTAAGGTTACTCTCTATATAAGTAATGGAGAGCTACAAATGGTCGAAACTGGACAAACTCATCTAATTGCGGCGGTTGTCGTTGCTGCAAGCTTAATTGCTCTAGCTTTTTTTGTGTGGGAAGGGATAACTATGTCATCTCTTTACGATCGCGGTGTTAAGTTGTACCAAGAAAAAGACTATAAAAGTGCAGAGTCGGTTTTTATCAAAGTGCTTTCCAGACATCCCAGTAACGATGTCGCGCGTTTGCTGCTAGGAGAATCGTTAACTGGGCAAAATAAATTAGAAGAAGCAGTGACTCAATTTACGACGCTGATTTCTCGCGCTCCTAAAAATGCTGAGGCGCAAGTAAGATTAGCAATGGCTTTAATGAAGTTAGAAAAGGTAGAATCTGCCACATTATCTCTACAAAAAGCCCAAGACTTGTATAAGTCTCAACGCAACGAGCAAAAATCTCAGCAAATCGAGCAGTTATTGCAGAGTATTTCTACTGGTAAAAACATCTTATCTCTCCTTGGTACGCCTTCTACTCTTTCTATGTTCGCAACTCGCTTTGTTAGGTTTTTTCAATATCTGCGTTGGGCTTCAATCAAAAAAACTATTGCTCGTGTGGGCGAACGACGGCTACTCGGATTATCTTCAGAAATTGCTTATAATGCTATGCTGTCCTTGTTTCCGGCTATTTTGGCTATACTGACAGCGATCGGTTTATTTGAAGAATCCTTGCAATCATTCTTTAAAGATTTGGCAGTGGAAATTAGTAAAGTCGCTCCCGATGAAGCCTTAGTATTAATTCGGGACTTTGCCAAACAAATTACCCAAACCAAAAACACAGGCTTATTTTCGCTCAGTTTTCTTGTGGCAATTTGGGCAGCTAGTGGGGCATTAAGTGCGGCTATGAATGCCTTAGACCAAATTCATCAAATACCCTCTAAACAAGTACGTCCTTTTTGGAAATCTAAACTTATCTCTATTGGCTTGACTATCGGCACAATTTGCTTGCTTGTATTAGCTTCTTTTTTGATTTTTATTAGCGACTGGTTGTTGAACTTTTTTGTCCGGGAGAGTGGTTTTGTTGCTTTGTTAGTAGTTTGGCAATTGCTGCGCTGGCCCTTAGCTTTAGGGATCATTTCTACGGCTTTTGCCTTTGTTTATCGCTATGGGCCCAGTGTTTGGGATGCTGGTACGCCAATTATGCCAGGGGCTTTCTTAGCCGCTATTTCTTGGGCGCTGGTATCTGGTTTATTTCGGCTGTATGTGTCCAATTTTGGCAACTACAATCAAGTGTATGGTGCAGTGGGGGCGGTTATTGTCTTAATGCTGTGGCTGTATATGAGTGCCGTAGTGCTGTTAGTGGGCGATCAACTCAATGTTACTGTGGGCGAAGCAATGCGGACAAAATTACCTAAGCTCTAAATCTAGCTAGAGGTACAGCGCGATCGCTACTTAATTATGTTTCCATAACATTAAAGCGCGATCGTTTAAGTTTATGTCTCAGTCTGCTCAATTTGCATCTATGCTTACTCCGTCAAAACTTGCCACCCTCAACCGTTTGCGGAAGTTTAGCCGCCTGCTTGACAATGCTGTAGGCATTCCTGGGACAAAGTTTCGCATCGGCTTAGATCCCATATTAGGCTTAATCCCTGGCGCGGGAGACTTTTTAGGAACGGCTCTTTCAGCTTACTTAGTGATTGAAGCTGCGCGCTTAGGCTTACCTAAAGAAACTTTATTTAAAATGGTGTCTAACATTGTTTTGGAAAGCGCCGTTGGTACAGTACCAGTAATTGGCGATTTGTTCGATGCTGCCTGGAAAGCTAACACCAAAAACTTTGAATTAGTCGAAGCTCATCTCAATATTCCTCAATCAGTAGAAAAGAAAAATACCTGGTTTATTTTTATACTCATAGCTGGTTTATTTATATTCAGTATAGGAATATTAGCTATTAGCTTTTTTACACTCAAATTACTAATTAGCGTCGTCACTGGTTAAATATCTAAAATAGAAGTAAGTGTCACATCGAGCTTGCTTATATATGCAGACAAAAACCCAGTTACCGATTCCCCCACACTTTGAAGCGCAAAAAGTCGGCGAAGTTTGGCGCGTACCCTACCTGGAAAGGGCGCAGCAAGCTAGAGATTGGGCAAAAATACACCATATTAAGCCAGCTTTTGAAGATAAAAAACGGACTTGTCTATTATTGATTGACGTACAAAATACGTTTTGTATTCCTGGTTTTGAGCTATTTGTAGGCGGACAATCGGGAAATGGTGCAGTAGAAGACAATAAGCGGTTGTGTGAGTTTATTTATCGCAACTTAGGATCAATAAGCGCGATCGCACCTACTTTAGATACTCACACAGCAATGCAAATTTTTCACCCGATCTTTTGGATAAATGACGAAGGAATCCACCCAACTCCCGCCGCTACCAACATTACCCCACAAGATATCGAACAAGGCAAG
>CAJQOK010000072.1 GCA_905479905.1 uncultured Aliterella sp. | reverse complement strand
TTGGCATCTAACCTTACGGTGAATTAAGTTTTTATGCTTTTATCTCTTTTAATTGAAAACTTTGCTTTGATCGATCGGCTGAATCTGGAGTTTGGCGCGGGTTTGAACGTGCTGACGGGGGAGACGGGGGCAGGAAAATCAATTATTTTAGATGCGATCGATGCAGCTTTGGGGGGTAAAGTTTCTAGCCGTGTTATCCGTACAGGCTCAAATCGGTCAATGGTAGAGGCTACGTTTAAGTTAAACCGCTCTTTGGCGGCTTGGTTAGTAGAGCAGGAAATTGAGCTAATTGATGAAGAAACGCTAGTTTGCAGTCGAGAAATGAATGCTAGTAGTGGTAGTCTTCGCAGTCGCACGCGAGTAAACGGCGTATTAGTCAATCGTCAGGTAATGACGCAGTTGCGCGGCTTATTGGTTGAAATTACCGCCCAAGGACAAACCGTACAAGTAGGACAATCAGCACAAGTTAGGCAATGGTTGGATCTTTACGGTGGCGAAACTCATTTTAAGGAGCGGGAAATTGTATCGAAGCTGTTTGCTGATTATCAAGAAGCGAAAACAAATTTAGAAAAACGTCGCCAGTGCGATCGCCAGCGTTTGCAGCAATTAGACTTACTTAAGTACCAATTTCAAGAATTAGGGGCGGCAAATTTATGCACTCCTGATGAAATTGAACTTTTAGAACAAGAAAGCCAGCGTCTTAGTCATGTGGTGGAGTTGCAACAGTTGAGCTACAAGGTTTATCAAGCAGTCTACCAAAATGATAACGATGGTTTGGCGGCGGCGGATTTGCTAGGAAATGCTGAATCAGTTTTGATAGACATGGTGCAGTACGATTCTCAGTTACAGCCGTTGGTAGATGCGATTTCCGAAGCTTTGGCTACTGTCGGGGAAGTAGGCAGACAAATCCACGTTTATGGGGATGCTTTAGAAGCCGATCCGCACCGCTTAGAGGAAGTTGAGGAACGAATTCGTGAATTAAAACAAATTTGCCGTAAGTATGGGCCCACCCTAGTAGAAGTCATCGCTTATTATGATCGCATTCAAACAGAATTAGCAGAAATCGACGGCGGCGAACAATCTATTGAAGCACTGGAACAAAAAGAACAACTTTGTTATGCCAAGCTGATGCAAACGGTAGATAAACTAACTAAAGTGCGCCAAACTACCGCCGCGCGGATGGAAGAAAAGCTACTAATTGAGCTTAAACCCTTGGCAATGGATAAAGTAAAGTTTCAAGTTGCTGTTGAACCAACTACAGTTTCAGCAATGGGAGCCGATCGCATTACGTTTTTGTTTAGCGCCAATCCTGGCGAACCTTTGCAACCGCTTACAGAAGTGGCTTCTGGGGGCGAAATGAGCCGTTTTTTATTAGCTCTCAAGTCTTGCTTTTCTAGTTCCGATCCGGTGGGAACTTTGGTTTTTGATGAAATTGATGTTGGCGTATCGGGAAAAGTTGCTAATGCGATCGCCGAAAAGTTACATCAATTAAGCGATCGCCAACAAGTATTATGCGTCACTCACCAGCCTTTAATTGCAGCAATGGCTGATCGTCACTTCCGCGTTGACAAACAAGCTCTTGATGCCTCTACAGATGCCGATATTCGCACAGTAGTGCGCGTCAAAGCTTTAGATAATTTTTCGACTCGTCGGGAAGAATTAGCCACTTTAGCTAGTGGACAATCTCAAACAGAAGCGATCGCGTTTGCTGATTCTTTGCTAGTTCAAGCCGCCCACCTGCGCCAAGCTAAGTTAGTCAAATAAATCGCCGTAAAATTGCAGCCGTCCATAGCCCATAAATTGCCCAGCCGTTTTTGCTCCCACAGGAAAAGCTTTGACACCAAACAAGTAAACTCCTGATGAAAAGGGATTTTGCACCGGACGCAGACCAATTGTAAGTGTTTTTCCTGGGGTGACTGGCGGGTTAAATACTACAGTAACGGTGCGTGTTTTTTTGTCGTTAGTTACCGAACCTAGAGTAATACTTTCTCCTTTGTTGCGGCGCGTTCCTACAAAAGCACGGGTATCTTCAAGATCGAAACGAATATTATCTACTCCTTCATGCTGGTTAAATGTAACTGTTTGCAAGGGTTCTCCGGCATTTTGCGGTAAATCGATGGTGAAATAATAAGTTGCACCCCAAGCATTTGTATCTTGTATTGACGTTGTGGTTGCGATTAAACGGGGCTGTTGGACAAAAGATACAGTTCCATCTCTCAACTGTACCCCTAGGGCAAGTTCGGGGACAATTACTGAAATACCTGCAATTGCTACTATTGCGGCTAAATTTGGGCGGATTAGCATAGAAAAATAGTTGCTTTAAAAACTGTGATCGCGCTACTAGCTTTAATCCTAACAATTGCGATTAATCTTGGTTAGAGTTCACAAAACTTAAGGGTTTTACGGGTTTTAGTTTAAAAAATATTTCGCAGTTGTTGCTAACAAAAATAGTTAAGCTAAAACTATAGAATACATCAGAGGAAATTATATGACTGCTGTTTCTAACCTGCAATTAAAGCGATCGCCTTGGCAAACAATTGTTCTATTAACTTTGAGTTTGTGGCTAGGTGCAAGCTTAATTTTAGACTGGGTAATTATGCCTAGTTTGTATGTGTCAGGAATGATGACGCAAGCGGGTTTTACTTCCGCAGGTTATCTAATTTTTTGGAATTTTAATCGGATTGAATTAGTAGCGGCAGCAGTAGTATTAACTAGCATACTAGCTTTGAATAGAACAGCTTTTGTGAGCAATAACTGGCGACGCGGCGCGGTGATGTTGTCAGGACTGATGTTAGCTGTAGCTTTGACTAATGCTTACTTTTTGACTCCGCAAATGTGCGCTACAGGAGTACAACTAAATTTATTTGAAAATACTGAAATTCCTACCACGATGAACAGTTTGCACGTTACTTATTGGTTGCTAGAATCAATCAAGTTAGCTGTAGGTGGTACACTTTTGGGTTGGTGTTTTCGCCAAGAAGCTTAAAAAATTTTGAGTCATTTAATCATTAAAGAGCCTTTCATTACTTGATGAAGGGCTTTCTGCTGTAGCAAAGTTCTCTTAATCATTTAAACCATCACCCACCGTAACATCCCAAACAGAAATCTCTTGTTGAAAATCTGGATCGTTAGCCTGTTCTGTGTAAGCATCCTCTAGCTCTTGCCTAAAAATTCTCTTTTTCTCTTTCCAGAGAACTTCATTTATAAAGCTACTGCGATCGCTTGTTAACTCATCTACAAAGTTTAAAATCTCATCATCTAAGGTAATGCTGACTTTCTTACTCATAATTCAATTTTTGGGCGATTTTTAAGTAAAATTTTATTATCATATTTACCGCGCTACTATACTGACTTTAAGTGAGCGACTGGAATTTGCTCAGTTCTGTCTGGAGATTTTGCACCCGTTGCCACCTCATGAACCGTATGCAGAATATCTGCTGAGTAATATCGATTGCCACAGCGATCGCATACCCCAAAGGTGACATTTTCAAGAATAACAAAACCATCTCGATGCTTGAATACTTCACG
>CAJQOK010000071.1 GCA_905479905.1 uncultured Aliterella sp. | reverse complement strand
GATACTAACCCAAACTGTTATTTAGGGCGATCGCGTTTTAATTTATAATTTCCCCAATTGTGGCTCTATCGGCTTAGTAGTGTCCAATGTCTGCACGTAAGCTTGCTCTTGGGGCGTAAAAGCTTCAGCAAGTGCTATTTGAGACTCTAACAAGTCGGCGGTGGCATCGGCAATATCACCCTGACGAGCCGCCAAGCGATCGCGCAATACCTCTACAGGAGCCGTACAGTGGATAATCTGCAACGGCAATTGTTGAGCAGTGGCAGTTTCAACAGCATTAGTTCTTAAAGCCGCGCGATCATATTTGGCATCTAAAATCACTGTAAAACCTTGATTAGCCAGCATTACCCCTAATTCCAACAAGCGATCGTAGGTTTTCTGGGTCATTTCAGGGCTATAAAGCTCCTCTTTGCCTCTTTCTGATAAAGGAATATTACCTAAATGTTTGCGTACCGCATCCGATCGCAGATGAATAGCATCTAATTTCCGCGCTAAAAGCTTTGCAGTGGTACTTTTACCCGCTCCCGACAAGCCCGACATCAAAATTAACTTGCCTTGACGGGGTTTAGTATACTCCCAAGCCAATTTATAATAACCACTAGCTGTAGCCGCCGCTTCTACTTTTGCCGCTTCTGGTATCCCCGGATCGTCTAGTAAAAAAGATGTTACTTTGGCTCTAACGTAAGCTTGACGGCTCAAATACAAAGGCAATACTTGCAATCCTTCCCAATCTCCCGTTTGTTCGGCGTAAGTATTTAAAAAAGCATTGCCAAAATCTGGACGTTGTCTGGCTTGCAAATCCATAACTGTAAAGGCTACATCGTACATGACATCGACAAAGCGAAACGGCTCGTTAAATTCGATGCAGTCGAATAAGAGAATTTTGTCATTCCACAAACAAATGTTTCTCAAGTGCAAATCGCCGTGACACTCTCGAATTTTATTGTTTTCAATGCGACTACTAAATAATTCACTCCGCCCAACAAAGAAATTATCTGTATATTCCTTCGTTTGCGCGTACTGCGCCTCGGTTTGCGGATTGCCAATATAGTTTTTGGTTTGCTCGTAATTCTCATCAATGGCTTGGCGCACCTGAGCAACTTCACCAAAAGTCCGAATGCGATCGCTACTTTGCGATTGCTCGTGGTATTTTGCCACTACCCGCCCTAAGTCTTCCATATGCGACTGGGTTAGCGTCCCATTTTCAAACATCTCGCTGAGTAACGCACCTTGAGGAAACTGGCGCATTTTTAGTACGTATTCTACCGCTTCCCCGGTTCCACTCAAGCCAAACTTATCCCCAGTTTGAGTTATGGGCAATACCTCTAAATAAAGCTCCGGTGCGCCGCGTTTATTCATCTCCAACTCTTGAAGGCAAAAATGCGATCGCTTTTCTAATGTTGAATAATCCAAAAACCCAAAATTTACAGATTTTTTCACCTTATAGGCATAATCCCCAGTCAAAAACACATAAGAAACATGAGTTTGAATTAGTGTTATTGGCTCAATAACTTCATGGGGATAAAACCCCGGCTCTAACATCTGCTCAATTAATGTCATTATTTCTCTCACTTTATAAAAAAACCAGGAGTTAGACTCCTGGTAGTAAAATACGGCAAATCTAATTGCTTAAACTGATGGAGTAGGAGCCGAAGATCCAGACTCTGCTACTGCTTCTTCGATAATTGCTTCTGCTTCGGCGCTAACTGTAGACTGTATAACACTAGCAACCGCACGCCCTGGATCGCCCACAACAACAATTCCTGCGGGTAAAACAAGTTCGCTGACATATAAAATATCTTTGAGATGAAGCCCAGAAATATCAACTTCAATCGCATCGGGGATATTGTCAGGGGCGCATTTGATTTCCAGCTGCATCAACACCAAGTCTAAAACGCCACCTTCTACCTTTACTCCCGGAGCTTCGCCCACAAAGTGAACAGGTACTTCTACTTCTACACTTGCTTGCTCCGACAAAGCAAAAAAGCTGACATGATAAGCCCATCTTTTAACTGGATGAATCTGCACTTCCCGCAACAAAGTTTTACCGCGCCAAGACAAATCGGGAATATTTAGATCGACAACGGTACTATTTACCCCAGCCTGTTTTAACAATTTTTCTAGGGTTTTCGCCTTTACTGTCAACATCATTGACTCTGTACCTTTATGTCCGTACAAAGAAGCGGGAATTAAACCTTCGCGGCGTAAAGCTCTAGGTTTGCTGCCTTCAGCGCGTTTTTGACACTCAACTGTAATTTCCATGATCCACAACTAAAATAAACGATTTGACTATCTAAATTTAAGATGCTACGGGAGTACCATTAACATCTAATAACGCTCGTTTGGGCCCGTGAATCGGATCTTCAACAATAATTGTTTGATCTCGACTAGCTCCCAAGGAGACGATCGCAATTGGCACATCCATCAATTCGGCTAAGAATTTGAGATAGTCCAAAGCTTGACGGGGCAAGTCTTCTAGAGTGCGACAATTCTCTGTAGATTGTTTCCATCCAGGGAGAACTTTGTAGATGGGGCGACACTGGGCAAAACGGCGGGAGTTGCGGGGAAAGTCTTTAAACTCTACTCCATCAATTTCGTAGGCAACACATACTTTGATTTCCTCTAGTTCATCAAGGATATCTAACTTTGTAATTGCCAAACAATCCATGCCATTGATGCGGACGGCGTAACGCCCTATTACCGCATCAAACCACCCGCAACGGCGCTTGCGTCCGGTGGTAGTGCCAAATTCTGCCCCGCGATCGCATAGTTGTTCGCCGATTTCTCCTTTAAGTTCGGTAGGAAATGGCCCTTCGCCGACGCGAGTTGTGTAAGCTTTGGCTACTCCAATTACCCGATCTATGGCTGTTGGCCCTACTCCCGTACCGATACAAGCTCCCCCAGCTACGGGGTTTGAAGAAGTAACGTAAGGATAAGTGCCGTGATCTAAATCTAACAGCGTTCCTTGAGCGCCTTCAAATAAAATATTGCGGCGGCGTTTAATTGCATCGTAAATTTTTAAAGAAGTATCGACAACGTAAGGGCGCAATACTTCTGCGTACTGCAAATACTGCTCAATTACAACTTCTGGGTCTAAAGGCGCTATTTCGTA
Source organism: uncultured Aliterella sp. (assembly GCA_905479905.1). GTDB lineage: Bacteria > Cyanobacteriota > Cyanobacteriia > Cyanobacteriales > Chroococcidiopsidaceae > Aliterella. Next base: position 8,037 of record CAJQOK010000071.1, on the reverse strand, counting down.
CAATTTCTCTAAAATGACGTTTTTATATTCAATCGCCCACTTTAGCTGTTTGCGTAATCCTTTTTCGTCCATCAAGTCTAAAACTCTAATCCCTGTACGTTCTGACTTGTCGGCGTAGGTTGGGCCAATTCCCCGCCCCGTTGTGCCAATTTTATGTTCTCCTCGCCTCTGTTCGGCGGCTACATCTATGAGCCGATGGTAGGGCATGGTAACATGAGCGGTTTCTGAAATTTGGAGATTTTTGGTGGAAATGTTTAGTTTTGCTAATTGCTCTAGTTCGCCGATTAATACTTGAGGGTCAATAACCGTGCCGCAACCAATAATACAATCGGTATCAGGATATAAAATACCTGAAGGAATTAAATGCAGTTTAAAGGTCTGCCCCTTTACTACAATCGTGTGTCCGGCATTTACACCCCCTTGGTAGCGTACAACAATATCTGCTGACTTACTTAGCAAATCGGTGATTTTGCCTTTTCCTTCATCGCCCCATTGGGCCCCAATTACTATGACGTTAGCCAAGGGTTTTTCTTAGATGTAATGTTTTCACAAACTATAATTATCAGCACATAATGTTAAGCTTGTCAAGAATATAGAAAGTGCGATTACCCAAGCGATCGCATTTCAACAAGATACAGTTGATCCGGCGTTGCTGAAAGTGTGATGATTTTTCCTTGTCTCTACTCTCTTATCTCCTCCTCATTGGGAACCGCTCGCTCATTATTACCCATTACCCATTACCCATTACCCATTACCAATTCACTCTTTTCTCTATTTACCCCAAATTTTAATAGTTTTATCTCTACTACCACTCCCCAAAGCTCGGTCATTAGGACTAAAAGCTACGGAGGTAATCCCATCTAAATTATCTTTCAAAGTGCGGATAAGTTCGCCTTTATTTGGATTCCAGAACTTGATAGTGCGATCATCACTACCACTTGCAAGGGTTTGACTATTGGCAGTAAATGCGATCGCATTTACTGCTTGAGTATGCCCTAAAAGTGTATGGCGTAACTTACCATTTTCGGGGTTCCATAGTTTAATTTCTCCCTGATTGCTGCTACTGGCAATAGTTTTGCCATCGGGGCTAAAAGCTACGGAATAAATCGGTCGCAAGTGTCCAGAAAGAGTATGCAGCAATTTACCATTGCTTTGTTCCCACAGCTTAACGGTGTTGCGATAGCTACCACTGGCAATAGTTTGACCATCAGGACTAATAGCTACAGAAGTTACCCCCCCTTGATCTAGTAGTGTGCGAATAAGTTGCCCATTTTGGGCATTCCATACTTTAATAGTTTTATCGCCACTACCACTAACAATAGTTTTACCATTGGGGCTAAAAACTACCGAGCTTACCCAGTCTGAGTGTCCCGAAATAGTCCGAATTAGTCGCCCATTTTGTAAATTCCAGAGCTTGATTGTGCGATCTCCACTACCGCTTGCTAAGATTTTGCCATCGGGGCTAAAAGTAACAGAATTTACCCACTTAGAATGTCCTGTCAAAGTGTAAGCCAGTTTTTTTTGATTCAAGCTCCAAACTTTGATTGTTTTGTCGCCGCTTCCACTAGCGATCGTTTGACTATTGGGGCTAAAAGCCACAGTGTGTATTACTCTTGTATGACCGCCGCTAATAGTATCTACATTCAACTTTTTTTCTTGCCAAAACTCCGCCGCAAGTTTTACGGGGGGCTTAACAATTTGAACTATTACATCTTGTGGTACAGGACGCGGGATCGCAGAAAAGATTAAAACTTGTAGTAACGCGCCAAAGATCCCAATATATGCCATCGCTATTGTGGAAGATAGTTTTACATTAGCTAGAAAAAGATTTGTTATGATCAGCTAAAAAGAAGTCGCTCTTTTTTACCTAAAATCTGAGCCTTAAAGTAGCAAATTACTACCTTATTATAAACAAAACTTAATTGAAACTTGACAAAAAAATTTATTTTGTTAATAAGCTTATAAAAATTAATTTTTTAATCCATTTTTATAAATTGAAAATGCTGGAGAATCAAGGCAATGATTGACAAGTTGTTGGGCGGACATTACCGAATCGTCGCAACTTTGGGAAGCGGTGGTTTTAGTCGAACATACATCGCTGAAGATACCCACAGACCAGGCAATCCGCAATGTGCAGTGAAACATCTCCAGCCTGCCAATAATAACCAAAGCTTTTTGGAAAGTGCGAGAAGATTATTCAAATCAGAAGCAGAAACTTTAGAAAAACTAGGACATCACGATCGCATTCCGCGATTGCTTGCTTACTTTGAAGAAAATCAAGAGTTTTACCTAGTTCAAGAATTTATTCCAGGAGAATTATTAACAAACAAATTGCAACCAGGTCAGCGCTGGACAGAAAACCAGGTATGGGAATTTATTACAGAGATTTTAGAAATATTAATATTTATTCACGCTCAAGGATTTATTCATCGGGATATTAAGCCGAGTAACATCATTCAACGTCAGCAAGACAACAAATTAGTGTTAGTTGATTTTGGCGCAGTTAAGCAAAATTGGGCGCAATTACTTAACCAAACATCAAATATAGAAATGCCTGCCACTGTAGGCATTGGTACGCCCGGCTATATGCCAATGGAACAAGCGCGAGGTAGACCCCGCCCTAATAGCGATATTTATGCCTTGGGAGCGATCGCCCTGCAAGCGCTAACAGGGTTGTATCCCATGCAATTAGAGGAAGACTTTGAAACGGGAGAGTTGCAATGGCGACAACAAGCGATTGTTAGCGATGCTTTAGCACTAATTATTACAAAAATGGTGCGCTACCACTTTAAAGACCGTTACGAAAGCGCCACTGAGGTTTTAGCAGAAATTAGGCAATTAGCGCCGCAATACCAGCCTACAAAGCTCAGTGTAGACCCCGTATTTACCCAAAATACTAGCTCTACAGGAATTACTATCCCTACATTTCCTGTTAGTGCCACAAGCTTTAATTCTCCTGCATTGGCAACTAACAACTTACCCAATACAACAATTATTTCGCCTCCCAAAGGACGACTAGCGGCTACCAATCGTCGCCCGTACTACCTCACCTTTGGCGCAGCTATTGGCGCGGCTATTGTCGCTGTAGGCTCAGTTTATGCTAATTATTGGCAGCCACGTTTACAGCTTGAGCAAACCTTAGAACAATTAGAAAATCTTAAAGCTACAGGCAAATATTCAGAGTGTATTGTTCGCACTGGCACAATTGCTCGTAATTCTATCTTGTATACTGAGGCTCAAAATGTTCTGCATGAATGCAAGCTGATTGAGGCAAAAAGGTTAGCAGCAAAGGCTGATTTTAAAGGGGCGACTTCTTTAGTTAATTCTTTACCGTCTGATAGTCAAGCTTACGGGCAAGCAAAACCGCTAATGAATCAATGGTATGACAGCATTTTGGCTCAAGCTACAGACAAATATCAAGCCGGAAAACTCAACGAAGCAATATCTCTTGCCCAATATATCCCCTCTACTAGCCTTGGGTATCAAAAAGCGCAAGCAACTATTAAACAGTGGCAAACACCAATTGCCAAAAATAATTCTTACATGGCAGCTACGGTAAGCACTCAAAAGGTAATTAGGCGATCGCCTTCTACCACTACCAAAACTCAAACTAGGAGTTATTCGCCCACCCAAAAAATAGTTAGGCGCTCCAATACTACAGTAAGTAAGCCCAAGGTATACCCAACACAAGCTACCGCCACAACTAAACCCAGACGAGTAGTTACCAGCACTCGCCTAACGACACCAACTAAACGCATAATCAAACCCAGACGAGTAGTTACCAGCACTCGCCTAGCGACACCAACTAGACGCATAATCAAACCCAGACGAGTAGTTGCCAGCACTCACCCAGCAACCCGTTTTAGTAGCAGAAAATATGTGAGGATTAGTAGAAAAGTAGCTACCAACTCCCAAGTCAGAGCGCGGACAAAAAAAGTTTTTCGGCGCGCTACTACCAGAGCAAGAAGCCATCGGCAATCTTACCGATGGACAACTAAAACTGTACGTTAAGCTGTGACCGGGATGTTTAGATGCAACTTTTTAAACATTGCTTCCCGTGCTTGAGTTGCTAAAGTATCATCCAAAGGTGCAATTACTATGTCTGCTTGGTACTTTAGTTTTAAGGCGGTTTGAATTAGCCAATCGGCAAGGGCTGGATTTTTTGGTAAAAGAGGCCCGTGAGAGTAAGTAGCGATCGCATTTTGATAAAAGGCTCCTTCTGTTCCATCTTCTCCATTGTTGCCTAATCCAGCTACTACGCGCCCCAAAGCTTCAACACTACCTAACTTTGTTCGTCCCCCATGATTTTCAAACCCAATTAAGTAAGGTGTACCACTCATTGCTTTTAATTCTTGAGCTAAACGATTAGCTGTAACTTCTACTACCAAGTTACCAATGCAACGGCGGGCATTTTCTCCCGGATGTACTGAAACAAAATCAAATAGCCCTAGTCCCTGAATTCTTTTTCCTAACGCTGGTTCGTAGTAATGCCCTAATAACTGGGGTGTGCCGCAAGTAAAAACACCAGGAACGCCAGCATTAATTTTTACTTTAATTGCTTCGGCTTTACTGCCTTGCAAATCGCGCATGACAATCTCTTGTTGCCGATCTTGAGCGCCGCCACCAATAAGCAAATCTACTTTGTGAATATCTGCTGCCGTAGCATCGCGCTCTAGAGGTAATATATTTACATCGTACCCCCGCCACTGACAGCGCCTTTGAATACAGATAACATTACCGCGATCGCCGTAGGTACTCATTAGAGTTGGATAAAGCCAACCAATTGTTAATGCCAACTTATCTTGATTCATAGCAAGCATTTTACCTAGGAATATACAATAGGTCTATCCCCACGCTGTTTAGATCGCTTAGTAAGTTATTATCATCAAAATGGACGTACCCCGACTCGAACGGGGGACCTCTACGATGTCAACGTAGCGCTCTAACCAACTGAGCTATACGTCCAATGAATTTTTAATCTTACCATATATGTGGCTATAGATCAACTTATTAGCTCGAAGTTGGCTCTGTGCATAGCTTTCATGGTATTCTTGGATTATGCCTAACACCTTTGAGTAACTCGTGTTAGAAGCTGCTCTCTCCTAGAGATTTTGGAAATCTTGAAATATTCAACCCTACCATAGTCAGTCTTTACCGACTCTTTGCTTCCAGCGTCGCTTAACGAGTTACAACTTGCCCCTGCGTATCCATTTCCTTTGCTTGTAAAGTAACAATCTGAGCTATAATTCCCTGCTGTCTTGCACTTACAAGAGCTTGTAGTGATTTTACATCTTCCATCGCAAACACACCAAGAGGGACGCTGTTTAAGAGTTGTTTTACTCCTGCTAATTTAACATTAATTACTTTGAGGTCTGAGACAGTAACAGCTTGCTTAGTTTGTTGTTCTGCTTCACCCAACAGCACTTCAGCACGTAAAACCTGATACCTGGCTCTGTATTCTGTAGATAACCAAGAATCAACATTACTTAGATGGTTTCTAGCTTCAGACAAGGTTTGCCACACTGAGGAGTGAACCGCAGCATTAACCGGGATTTTTTCTAATTCTTCACTTGTCTTACTTAAGAGGTTCTGTGAACGCTGAAGCTGCTGTAAATTCTGAGCACTCTCAACCATCTTTAGATTGGTGTTCAGTGCCTCTAGCTTACTAAGATAGTATTGTGCATATTGCCCATCCATACCCAATTTATCTTCAGCTAAAGTGGAAGTATTTTTAGCTGGATAGTATTTTGCACACTATGAGTTTTGAGAGTTATAGTAATAAGCAGCTTCGTTACAGTACAACTGAAAATCTGCGTAACTGTTTATTGGCTGACTGCGTGGGGATTCCTTCAAGCTTTCTGCTCTAGCAGGAGAACCTGCTAAGAGAACGTTGGGTGTTAAGGTGAGTAGAAAGAAAAGGCTAATTTCAGAGGTAGTTTCATAATTTACTCCTATTAACTAATGTCCACTCCAAGTTAACCTAGCTTGCATGAACCACCTAGGGGAAAAACACTGAGATATTTAACTGCAAAAGAATATCTATATCAGTAATAACACCAATTCTAATTGAAGCGAAAAGGGGTAGTGTACCAGCCTTTCTTAGCATAGATAAAATCGTTAAAAAAAACCGCCAAAATCGCATTTTGACGGTTCCAAGTTTTCTGTTAGTTATTTAGACGCTCATTGTAGATTTTGACCAAACACCATGCTCATCTTGAGCAAATTGTTCGCGGACTACATCCCAAGCGTGATGTTCGGCTTTAGCTTCATCACTAGAATTTGCAAGTTCCGCGTTGTAATTAGCAACAAAGGCACGTTGAGCATCTTCCGAAAGATGAGAGCGAATTTCTGGCGACAAATGGCTAGGATCTTCAATTTGACCAGAACGTCCGCGCGGCAAAGCTGTTTCGTTAGTATGGATTTCTTCACCGCCAGCACTTTCTAAAAGTAGTTGAATTTCACCAGACTTATTAGCTGGGACTTCTACCGTTACTAAAAAATCTCCCGCCTCAATCCGCGTTTGGTAAATAGCGGCTTTTTCTTCAGGCATTCCTAAAGTTACCAAAGCAGACACTAATCCGGCTCCCGCACTTCCAGCCAATGCACCGCTAGTCGCTCCTAGTAAGGCGGCTCCTAGGGGGCCAGCAGCTACCAATGTACCCACAAAAGGCACAAATAACACGCCCACACCTGTTAGCAAGGCTAAAGCAGAACCAAACAAAGAACCAAAGATTGCACCTTGTTTTAGTCCGCCTAAAATTACATCTTTTTTGGTGAGAAAACCAGCAATTTTAGTTTCTGAATGAAAGTTTTTGCCAACTACAGAAATGTCATCGCGAGAAACTCCTCGATCTATAAGGCGACGAACTACGCCGTCGATTTGAGCGTTGTCTTTAAATATTGCCGATACTGTACGGTCTGTAGCAATATTAGACGCAGTGGTGGTAGGGTCAGTAGCAGTCATTTAGTTCTCCTTGAACATTTATTTTGGTTGTTCTTACTTCTTGGAGAATATCAAGGCGCTAGTTACCCGCCTTCACCCATAGGGTTGATTAGTGAGTTTCAAAAGAGTTAATTCTAAAGTCTCCGTAGCTTGTCTTGAACGATACCCCAAATTCCTGTAGCGATCGCACTCAATAGCAATAACCACAATATCCCCCCAGGAATAAAGCTCAGTAGACCAAAGCCTCTTAACACCCAAACAGCTACAGTAACGCCGAGAATAATGCCGACTATCTGGATAATTTTCACTTTTTATCTGCCTAGTTGATAGGAAATATTTTTATTAAATAATGTAAGAATTATAATTATTGTCTCAACAAACTATTTTCATCATGGACGACAAAAATCATTCTTGGAAAGGCAGCCCCAACGCCGGACTTGTATTGACAATTTTGGCATTAGTTGGCGCGGTTGCAGTTTTTACAGTGGGCTTTGCTGGATAGATGAAGGTTAAATATGGGGGAGTTTTTCTCCCTCCTATCCAAATTTAGCCAAATAGGATTTTGCCAGAAAAACCTTGTATTAGCGCCCACTTGAGTTGAACGAGATAGTATCAGTACGCCGTTGAAAGTAGCTTGAGGAATTTAACTGTAGCAAAAACTATAATTAATAACACGGGATTCTTTACTATCATTGGCTCATAAATGGACACGACTACTACAAAGCAACGCTACCATATCACTACTTTCGGCTGTCAAATGAATAAAGCCGACTCGGAGCGGATGGCTGGGATTATTGAAAATATGGGCCTTGAGTGGTCAGAAGATCCAAATAATGCAGACTTGATTATTTATAATACTTGTACTATCCGCGATAGTGCCGAACAAAAGGTTTACTCTTACTTAGGCAAACAAGCCAAGCGCAAGCACAGGGAACCTAATTTAACTTTAGTAATTGCCGGATGTCTTGCCCAGCAAGAAGGAGAAGCTTTACTCCGGCGAGTTCCCGAACTAGATTTAGTCATGGGCCCGCAACACGCCAACCGGCTTGAAGACTTGCTGCAAAAGGTATACAACGGTAATCAGGTAGTAGCTA
>CAJQOK010000070.1 GCA_905479905.1 uncultured Aliterella sp. | reverse complement strand
GTTGGTACTACAGGTAAAGTATACGGCGCAGATTTTGCTGTAGCGCAGCTAGAAATTGCCAAACAACGAGCTTTAAAACAATACTCCCATCCGCCAATAACTTGGGTAGAAGCAGATGCTTTAGATTTACCTTTTGCTGATAACTATTTTGATGCGGCGACAATGGGCTACGGTTTAAGAAATGTCACCGATATTCCCCGCAGTCTTCAGGAATTATATCGAGTTCTCAAGCCAGGTGCTACAGCCGCAATTTTAGATTTTCATCGCCCAACTAATACTTATTTAAGTAATTTTCAGCAATGGTATTTAGATAATTTAGTAGTACCGATGGCGCAAAACTTGGGTTTAACTGAAGAATATGCTTATATTAGTCCAAGCTTAGATCGATTTCCCACCGGACGAAAACAAGTAGAGTTAGCGAATAATGCTGGTTTTTTATCCACCCATTACCCCATTGCCAACGATATGATGGGAGTGCTGGTAGTTAAAAAGGTGCGACCTTTAACTTAGACTTTAATAGTCTTTTGGCTACTAGAGCATATTACTTATTAAAATCTTGCTTTGGACTGGTCTAATCTGTGGCTTTACGTTGCTCCGCCTGTCGTAGGTGGAATTATTGGCTACTTCACTAATGATATAGCCATCAAAATGCTGTTTCGTCCTTACCGGGCGCTCTATATTGGTAAACGACAGTTACCTTTTACTCCTGGCTTAATTCCCCGCAACCAAGAACGTTTGGCGGTGCGTGTATCAGATACAATCATGGGTTCGCTGCTAACGCCAGATGAACTGCAAAAACTGGCGCGGCGACTACTGCAACCAGAACGAGTCCAATCAGGCATTCTATGGCTGCTGAAGCTGGCTCTAGAGCAAGTAAAAGTAGATAAAGAGCAAAAAAGCACTAAAATTGTCGCTGGTATTCTAAAAGACTTAGTAGGGCAATCTCTGCCCCGTTTACTAAAAGTTGTAGCACGGCGCGAAGACTTTTTAGAGACGCAAATTAATCAAATATTTGATCAAGTATTATTAGACTTTCAACTGAGCGAAGATCAAGCAACAAAGCTTGCTGATTGGTTATTACAGGTTGTTTTATCACCGGATGCGATTAGACAGTTGATAATTGACTTTTTGACCGATCGCACGATTCAATTAATAGATGAAGGATTTAGAGAAAAAGCAAGCGGTACTTACTGGGTAGTAGCTAACTTATTTGGTTTACGCAACACTTTAACTAGGTTACGTGCTTTTTGTTTAGATGAAAAAGAAGCAACTAATGAAAGGTTGAGCGAATTAATTAAATCTTTGGTGGTACGCGATCGCCTGAAAACTTGGTTAAGAAGCATATCTCTACAAAACTTGCCCGTTTCTACGGTGCGCCAGTTAAGAAAAACTACCCGCGATACTATCCGGGGTTACGTGCAAACGCGGGGAAGGGACTTTTTACAAGGGTTTAATGATTCGATAGATTGGGATAACACAGCTAACTTGCTGCTCAATCGTTTAAGGGATTCTACGGCTCTTGGTAGCTCTTTAGAAGTTGTGAGCAAAGAACTAGCTTTACTATTAGAACGTTACTTAGAAAAAGATTTAGAGGCAATTGTTGCTCAAGCCATCCCTATTTTGTCTATTGACCAAGTAATTATAGATCGCGTCAAGTCTACATCGGCGGCAGATTTGGAAGCCGCAATCGAAGGAATTGTTAAAAATGAATTGCAGGCGATCGTTAATTTGGGGGGGTTGTTAGGATTTGTAATTGGTTTATTGCAAAGTATAGTGTTGTTTTTGCAATAAAAATAGACTGGGACACAAATAGCGTGTCCCAATGATTTATGAAGCTACAGCATAGCGAATTAGCTGAGAAATCCGTTGGCGCAACGTTTCTAACCCCAAGACTTCGCGCGCCGCAATAAATACAGCTTGGGGAAACTCCTCTCTAGCGAGTTCTAACGTCTCACTATCAGCACAATCAATTTTATTTAAAACTACTAATGCTGGCCCCGGAGTAATCGGCATTTCTGCCAAAATACTCATTACTGACCTAATTTGACTTTGCCAAGCTGGATGAGATAAGTCTGCTACATGAAGCAAAGCATCGGCTTCGGTAACTTCTTCTAAAGTTGCTCGAAAAGAATCCATTAACGACGCTGGCAATTCGTGAATAAATCCTACAGTATCTGTAAGTACAATCTGTTTAGGTCTACTTGTCACTGCGTCTGGTAACAACATTCGGCGGGTAGTAGGGTCGAGAGTCGCAAATAATTGATCGGCGGTGTAAACTTCAGAATTCGTTAAAGCGTTGAGTAGCGTTGATTTTCCAGCATTTGTATAACCAACGATCGCAATTGATGGTACTTCCCTGTGTTGGCGTTGCTGACGTAACCGCGATCGATGAGCTTGTAATTGATCTACTTCAGACTGCAATCTACTAATTCGCCGTGCGATCGCACGTCTCTCGGTTTCTAGTTTAGTTTCCCCTGGCCCTCGCGTCCCAATACCACCACCCAACCTTGACATTGCTTGTCCTCTACCCGTCAATCTGGGCAACATATATTCTAGTTGAGCGAGTTCTACTTGCAGTTTTCCGGCTCTTGATTGGGCGCGTTGAGCAAAGATATCTAAAATTACTTCGGTTCTGTCTACAACTCTAATACCGATTTGGATTTCCAAATTACGCACCTGAGAAGGGGAAAGATCGCGATCAAAAACGATTAAATTAGCTCCCAAAGTTTGAGCAGTTAAGGCTATTTCTTGAACTTTTCCTTCGCCAACCACAGTTTGGGGATGAACCCGCGATCGCTTTTGCTGGATTATTTGCAAAACTTCCCCCCCGGCGGTATTTATTAGGCGTTCTAATTCCGCTACAGTATCTTTAAATTGTTGGGGTGTAATGCCATCTGTAAACATTCCTACCAACAAAACCCGATCGCGATCGCTATCTACTTGTTGAGCGACAAACTCTTGCTGAAACCGTCCTTCTATTTCTGCTACTAAATCAATAAAATCTTGATTGGCAACAATATCTAGGCTCAATGGTGGCGATACCTGCCAAGTTGACCCATTTTCGGGGGTAAGGTTAGCGATATAAGCTTCCTTAACGTAGCCTGTCGCCCCCCCTCCCCGTCGTTCAAAACCTGAGCCTGTAACGTTCAATACGATTAAACTATCTAATCGCTGAAGCGCCATCGCTGTTAAAGCGGCTTCATTTGGGGGTTCGGTTTTTAATTGCGTTGTTATACACCTAATTCCGCTTAATCTTTCCGCGCCATAACGGGGCAATTCTAAGGGGGGAATTTGGGTTTGACGAGGCGTACCAACACCTACCCGGATCGCCTGTCCCCGGCGGTTGAAATAGGTGCATATAGGCTGATTTATGTCCGTGCTAATGGCGGCAAGTCTTTGGGCAAATTCTGGCGTAGTCAAGCGATCGCCTGGTAGTCGCTGATGATACAGTTTTTGTAATTGTTTGATTTGGCTAGATTTCAGCCCTTGAAGGTTTCCATATATAGTTTCTATAAGCGTTTTAACCAGTGAATGGTTCCCGAATCCAGTAATTTTATTCTACAAAATTGCGTGACTTTGAGAGGTTTCTTTGTGAGGTTTTAAAATGCGATCGCCCCAAAATTGATATTTCTCCTGCAATTCCCCAGATAGCCAAGTTTGATATTGAGGATAAACAGGTAAACGGGGTACGAGTTGCCACGAATCTAGAGCTAAAATATCTGATAAGTGTTGAGAGTGCAAATGCGGATAATCGGGGTTAACTTCGTCTTTGATGCCAATTCCGCCCAAATCTCTCGCTCCTGCTTCCAAACACGCAATTAATAAGTTGGGATAGACAACTAAGTTAGGCGGAATCTGAATCGCAATTTCTAGTGGTAAAATTTCTCTTGCTAATGCGATCACCTTTGGTAACTCTTGTAATTCAAAACCTGGTGCATTAAAGGCTTGCTGGCTTCCGGGGCTATGAGGTTGTAGAATAACTTCTTGGATGTGACCGTAACGTTGATGTATCTGTGCGATTACTTCTAAAGTTTCTCTCCAATCTGCGATCGTT
>CAJQOK010000069.1 GCA_905479905.1 uncultured Aliterella sp. | reverse complement strand
TTGGATAACGCTTACCTTGAGATGCTCGGAAATCTCTAATCTCCTGCAATGATTGAATTAAGTTTGCCGCCATCGCTAATGCCAAATTCGTTCGTCTAAATTATTATAAGGTTTTTCTTTGAGGAACGAATTCTCCCTGCGGTTAAGCATCAAGCAACCAGAGGAATGTTCAAGCCGACAGTCCGCATATTCAAAAATATGCGCCGTCGTCTGGTTAGTAATGGTACTATTGACAGCTCAGTTGCGCCGTCGTATTTCATTGAAGGTCTGCTTTACAATGTGCCAAACAATTGCTTCGTTGGTAGCTACAAAGATACAGTAGTGGCATGTTTAAACTGCTTGCTGCAAACAGACCTTAGACAATTAGTGTGCGCGAACGAGCAATACTATCTCATACAGAGAGATGCTAGTTGTCTAGACTTATGGTCCCCAGAAAATTGCTATAGATTTCTGAGTGTAATTGTAGCCTTCTGGAACAATTGGTGATTTAATCCCAAACTGGGTTGTCAAGGGATTGAAGATCGCTTTCACATCCACTCAATCCTCTAATGAGTTGCTATACTTAGATTTTTGAAGATGAGATACATCGCTTAAATGAAGAGCGACCGCCGATTCAGCGTTGTTCAGCGACTAAAAAATTCGATTTACCAAGGTAATCTTACTGATTTAGCAGCCCAACACAAGGTTAACAGCGATTACCGCCTGTATTTGGGCGCTGCGGATACGTTGTTTTAAATCGCGGAGGAAGTCATCGTAACCCTCAGCTATTGAATGCTGGTCATTTGGCATACTATTTTCAGTTTTTCAGTACATATTCAAGTAGTCAAGTTTTCAACATTTGGGCATTTTAAACTTTTAGACCTGCAAATGGGAAAAGAGTGTAATACTACTTCTGCTTCGCCCCCTTACTTTCTTCTCTAACGCTTGCTTGGATTTTCCTCAAAAATCCAGGGACAGCTTTGTAAAGATTCTGCTCGGCGCGGGTTGGCTGCTCGGCTTCGGGTAAGGTAATCAATTCTTCTAATGCTGTTTCAATTCTTCGTAGTACCTTGAGTTTCTGTAAATTAGGAACTGAGTTCCTAATTTTTTCCTCGGCTTCTCCAGGTTCCCCAAGACGCTGTTGTTGTAACACTTTACGGACATAGCGAGTGGATACTCCAATTGCTACAGCTAAAGCTGGACCAAGTGCCTTTTCCCCTTCTTTCGGGCGACCGACTATATTGCGGTAATTCAGCGCCCGTAACCTTCCAGCTAACTGCTCAATTTGGTCGCGGGAATAATTAACTCGTTTCTCGTTCTCTGCTAGTTCAATTTGGAGTGACTTTTCCGGTTCTAGTTCCGCATCAAAGGGCATGACTCGCACAGGTACGAGATCGTCGGGGAAGTGTGTCTGATAAAGCTCGGCATTGGTTTCTTTAAGCAATTGGACTGCGGCTAACCGATGTCCGCCTGCTAGTAAAATCCCTTTGAGATCGACGACTAATGGTTCAATTAGTCCCAATGCTCCAATCGACTCTACTAGGTCTTTGACGTGCTGCTCGTGTAACGGACGAGTGTCTTCTGCTCTAGGATGAATCTGAGATAAAGGTAGATTGGATCGCCCAGCGCGATCGCGTTCAAACTTAGCTGATGCTACTTGGTCTTGTTCGTGAATGGCATCAGCTACTACCGTTGCCTGTGCTAGTAGAGATGAGCTATCAGAGCGTTTTCTAACCATTTGACACCCAATGCGCGATCGCTTGTAAATCCTTTGCCCCTTTAGAAGTTGGCTCGTATTGCATCAGTGGCATTCGTTCAGCGCCAGCCCATGCTAAGGCAGAGTCTTGATGAACTATAAGCCGCTCAATTGATGGGTAAGTCAGTGCTAATTGCTTGTCTAACGCCTGATCCATTGAGCGGCGCAAGTCAATTTTACTTAGTACCAGCGCCCACCGCGAGGCTCCCTTGCGTCCTTTTTGCTGGCGTAATTTCAATTCACTTAACACCCGACCCGCACCCATAACGGCGAGGGGGTGAGCGTCGGTGCAAACTAACGCGACATTGGCAGCAACTAAAGCAAGGCGTTCTAAATACTCAACTCCAGGAGGACAATCAAAAATCAGTACATCATAGTCTAGGGGTGCTACTGCATCTGCCAAATCTTCCGGGTCTAAAGCCTGGATGTTGTGACCCGTTAAATCCGGACCTCCCGGCAAGACGTATAACCCCAGCCCAGCTTCCAATGGAGTAGGTGAATTCCCAGACAATAACTCCGCCGTGCCTGGTGCTGTGGGATCTGTCCCTAACAAATACCCAGCATTCGATTGAGGGTCTAAATCTACTACTAAAACTCGCTTTCCAAGGTTCGCCAGCACTGACGCTAGACCGCAGGCAACTGTTGTTTTTCCTACGCCACCTTTTCTAGCTGCTACTGCAATTCGAGGCTGAATCATGGGCGTGTTTTATTGGTGCTATGGGTAGATGAAGTTAGAGTAACAATTTAGAGGATAAACTATGTTTGTCTTACTCTGTTTTATATAGATACATTATCGAGGTATTTGGGTTAGCACGAAGTCTCCATCCGCCTCCGCGATCGCACTCCGCCAAAGGATCTCTAATAATTGTTGTATTAATGATGTCATGCTGTTAGCTTCAAGCTTAAAAATGGGAATAATAGATTAATTGAAAAGTGATTTTATAAATGCCAGCTAATTACACTGATGTTGAAAAGCGCTTATGGGAAGCCGCCGATGAGTTACGGGCTAATTCCAAGCTGAAATCTTCGGAATACTCGGTTCCGGTTCTGGGATTAATTTTTCTGCGCTATGCCGACCAAAAGTTCCAAAACGCAGAGCAAGAATTAGCTGTAGTGCAAGAATCATCGCGGCGGCGGCGCACTGTTGGCAAGATTGATTATCAGGCGCGGGGTGTAATGTATTTGCCTGAAGCTGCCCGTTTCTCTAATCTGCTAAAACTGCCGGAAGGTGCAGATATTGGCGGGGCGATTAATGATGCGATGAGAGCGATTGAAGATGAGAATGAGGAACTAAAAGCCGGTAATGTTCTACCCAAAAATTACAAAAGTTTGGGTGATGAAATTTTACTGGAGTTATTAAGAACTCTTAATTCTATCCCGATGGATATTGAAGGCGATGCTTTCGGCAAGATTTACGAATATTTCCTAGGCAAGTTCGCTATGAGTGAAGGGCAGAAAGGAGGCGAATTTTTTACCCCCACTGCTTTAGTAAAACTAATTGTAGAAATAATCGAGCCGTTTAGTGGGCGAATTTTTGACCCTGCTTGTGGTTCTGGCGGTATGTTTGTGCAAAGTGCGGCTTTAGTTGAAAAGCGCAAGCATACTAACCCCAATAATGAACTTAGCATTTACGGTCAGGAAAAGACTGGAGAAACGGTACGTCTGTGTCGGATGAACTTAGCAGTACACGGTTTGTCTGGGGATATCCGCGAGGGCAATACTTATTACGAGGACATTCATCAAAGCGTTGGTAAATTTGATTTCGTAATGGCAAATCCACCCTTCAATGTAGATAAGGTGGATAAAGAGAAGATTTTGGGCGATCCGCGTTTTAAATCCTTCGGGATGCCCAAGGCGGATAATGCCAACTATTTATGGATTGGGCTATTTTATAGTGCTTTGAATGAAACTGGACGCTCTGGGTTTGTAATGGCGAATTCTGCCAGCGATGCGCGGAGTTCGGAACTAGAGATTCGCAAGCAACTGATTCAATCTGGGGCAATGGATGTAATGGTTGCGATTGGCTCTAACTTTTTCTATACAGTAACGTTGCCTTGTACGTTGTGGTTTTTAGATCGGGGCAAGGTGTTTTCGCCGCGCAAGGACAAAGTTTTGTTTATTGACGCGCGGCATATTTACCGCCAAATCGACCGCGCCCATCGGGAGTTTACCGACGAGCAGATTGAGTTTTTGGCAAATATTGTGCGGCTGTACCGAGGGGAGGCGCTAGAGGCAACGAATGGTAGCGCCTTAATGCTAAGTCAGAAATTCCCAGAAGGTGCTTATCAAGATGTGCTGGGGCTTTGTCGGGTAGCGACGCTAGATGAAATTGAAGCCCAAGGCTGGAGTTTGAATCCTGGGCGTTATGTGGGCGTAGCGGAACGGGCGGTAGAAGATTTTGTGTTTGCCGAACGCTTGGAAGAATTGAACGAAGAACTAGAAGTATTGAACGTTGAGGCGCGGGAATTAGAGGCACGCATTGCTGAAAATGTGATGTTGCTGTTGGAGGGGAAAATAGAATGAGTGGGATTTCTCCAGGCAATTATGGCGAACTGCTGGTAGAAATTAAGCAGCGCATTCGTTCTGCTCAATACGAGGCACTCAAGGCGGTCAATAAAGAATTAATTGCCCTTTACTGGGACATTGGGCAAACAATCGCCATTCGTCAGCAAGGAGATAGTTGGGGTAAGTCGGTAGTCACAAACCTTTCTCAAGACTTACAAGCAGAATTTCCTGGAGTTAGTGGTTTTTCTGCTGCTAACCTCTGGCGGATGAAGCTTTTTTATGAAACTTATGTCAACCAGGAAAAACTCGCGCCATTGGTGCGAGAAATTGGGTGGAGTCATAATTTAGCGATTATGGAGAAGTGCAAGGATGATTTGGAGCGGGAATTTTACCTTCGTATGACTCGCAAGTTTGGCTGGACAAAAAATGTCCTGATTCACCAAATTGAAAATCAAACTTATGAAAAAACTTTACTAAATCAGACTAATTTTGAACAAACCCTACCAGAAGAAATCCGCATTCAGGCGAAGTTGGCGGTTAAGGATGAATATACATTTGATTTTCTGGAACTAGCAGATGAACATAGCGAACGGCAGTTAGAGCAAGCAATCCTAGCTCGTGTTGAACCATTTTTGCAAGAAATGGGTGGAATGTTTACTTTTGTAGGCAGTCAGTATCGGCTAGAAGTTGGGGACAAGGAATACTTTATCGATTTATTGCTGTATCATCGCAGTTTGAAATGTTTGGTAGCAATCGAACTCAAGATTGGGGAGTTTTTGCCTGAGTATGTGGGCAAGATGCAATTCTATTTGGCTGTGTTGGATGACCAAGTACGGTTAAAGGATGAAAATTATTCTTTGGGAATTATTCTTTGTAAGTCTAAGAATAAAACGATTGTTGAATATGCGCTGAAGGAGTCTAATAAGCCGATTGGTGTTGCTACTTATCGGATGGTTTCAACATTGCCTCAAGAGTTGAAAAATCGGCTGCCTACACAGGAGCAAGTAGCGAAGTTGTTGGAAGGTATAGAGTAAATGCGGAAGATAAGTTACGAAGCTCGAAGGAAAAATTTTGAGGTATTAAATGTTAGGGCGATCGCTTTGTCAAAAAGAAGTGCTGATGATTTGGTAACGCTGATGGAGAATGCGTAACTGTGGATAAAACTATAAAGCCTGGTTGGAATTATAAAAAGCTAAACGAATTAGGTTTTGTCGGTAGAGGTAAATCAAAACACCGTCCCCGCAATGACCCGTCTCTGTATGGCGGTAAGTATCCTTTTATTCAAACAGGTGAGGTTAAAGCTGCTGACTTATATATTTTAAATTATAGCCAAACCTACAATGAAAAAGGTTTAGCACAGAGCAAACTATGGCAACCTGAAACGCTACTTATAACTATCGCAGCTAACATCGCAGAAACTACAATTCTAAAAATAAAAGCTTGTTTTCCTGATAGTATTGTTGGTTTTATTGCTGACTCAAACAAAACAGATGTGCGGTTTGTGAAATATTATATAGACACAATTAAACTGCATATGCAGGGAATTTCTAAAGGAACAACGCAAGATAACCTCAGCCTTGATAAATTATTATCTTTTAATTTCCTAACTCCTCCTCTGATCACTCAGTGCAAAATTGCTGCCATTCTCTCAAACTACGATCACCTAATCGAAAATAACACGCGGCGGATTGAGATATTGGAGGAGATGGCGCGATCGCTCTACGATGAGTGGTTTGTCAAATTCCGCTTTCCTGGTTACGAGCAAACCAAAATGGTTGATTCAGAATTAGGGTTAATTCCTGAAGGTTGGGAAGTACAGAAGTTAGGAAATGTTATTGAGTTTCAGAATGGAAAAGCAGTCAAGGCGAAAGTAGAGGGTAGCTACCCAGTCTATGGCTCAAATGGCATTATTGGTAGAACAGATGAAGCTAGATATGAAAATGGACTAATTATCGGGCGTGTAGGAGCATATTGTGGAGCGCTTTTTTATTGCAAACATGGCTTTTGGGCATCTGATAATACGATTGTTGCTAAATCTAAAAATGAGAGAATTGGAATTGAGCTATCTTACTACGTTCTGGAAAAGCTAAATCTAAGACATTATGCAGGTGGGTCTGCTCAACCTCTACTAACGCAAATTGTAGTAAAAGACATACCTATTGTTATTCCAGATTTAGTAATACATCAAAAATTTGAAATCACAGCTAGAAATATTTGGGAACTAACAATTAACTTAAGTAATAAAATTCAAAATCTCCGCCGAACCCGCGATTTACTCTTACCCAAGCTCATCTCAGGCGAGATAGATGTAGAAAACCTTGATATTGAAACTGAGGTAGCAGCATGAGACATCCTAAACTATCAGAGATGCTCCAAAAATTACGCCTCTATTTTACCCAGTTGTACAGCGATCGCTTATTCAGCTTAATCTTATTTGGTTCGCAAGCTAGAAATGATGCTCAACTCGATTCTGATATTGACGTGCTAGTTGTACTCAGAGGTGATGTTGATTCATGGACAGAAATTAAACGCACAGGTGAGTTTGTTAGTGATTTGTGTTTAGAGTATGGTGTTGTAATCTGCAACATCTTTGTATCAGCAGAACAGTTTGAAACACAGCAAAGCGCCTTTTTGCGGACTGTGAATCGAGAAGGAATTGGGTTATGACTCCAGAGCAGCAACAACTGATTGACAAAGCCCGTGATAGCCTTAGAGCCGCCCGTTTGCTGGCAAATGAAAGAATGTATGACTTTGCAGTATCCCGTGCTTACTACACAATGTTCTACGTTGCCGAGGCTTTTTTATTAGGCGAGAATCTTTCATTTTCTAAACATTCTGCTGTCATCAGTAAGTTTGGTGAATATTTTGCTCGAACTGGACGCATACTTCCAGAATTCCATCGTCATCTCATCCAAGCGGAACAATCCCGCGTCAAAGCAGATTATGATGCCACTTCCAACACAACAGAAACAGAAGCAACAGAGCAAATCGCTCGTGCTGAAGAATTCATCACGTTAGCTGAAAATCAACTTTAACCAATCTCTATAAAAACAGAGAACAATAAAAGCAAGTGGGAGCCACTACAAATAATTAATATACCTATGAGCCAACCTCACCCCGATTCAGAAGCCGCCCTAGAAAATGCCGTGATCGCCCGATAAGCTGAATTGATAGCAGGCGATCACATCTCTTTGGTGATTTTTAGCTGGATTTGGGAATCCTAAAAGTAGAATTTAACTGCAAATAATTAATGCCCCTATGAGCCAACCTCACCCAGATTCAGAAGCTGCCTTAGAAAACGCCGCGATCGCCTTATTTGCAGAAATCGGCTACACTATCGCCAACTGTTACCACGAGACATACGGCGAAAACGGCACATTAGGGCGAGAAACATCAAACGAGGTCGTACTGGTTCGCAAACTACGCCCAGCCTTACAAAAACTCAATTCTCATTTACCCAATGAAGCAATAGAAGCCGCCATTGAAGAACTAACGCGAGATCGCAGCACCCTAAGCCCAGCCAACGCCAACCGCGAAATTTACAAACTACTCGTTGGCGGCATCAAAGTCAAATTCCGTAACCCCGACAACGAAGAAACCATTGAAAAAGTCAAAGTCATCGACTGGAACCAGCCAGAAAATAACGATTTTTTCCTCGCTTCTCAATTCTGGATTTCCGGTGACATGGGCAATAAACGCGCTGACTTAGTAGGCTTTATCAATGGCTTACCCCTACTATTTATTGAACTAAAAGCCCATCTCAAACGCTTAGAACTAGCTTATCGACTCAACCTGTCTGATTACAGGCGTACTATCCCCCAAATGTTTTGGTACAACGCTTTTATCATCCTCTCTAATGGCAGCAGCAGCCGCATCGGTAGCACTACTGCTAGTTGGGAGCATTTCGCCGATTGGAAAAAAATTAATAGTGAAGGGGAAGAAGGCATTATTTCCTTAGACACAGTAATTCGCGGCACTTGTGACAAAAAGCATCTACTAGATATTGTCGAAAACTTCACCATATTTAGCGAACAAAAGGGCGGCATCATCAAACTTGTAGCCAAAAATCACCAGTATCTCGGTGTCAATAATGCGATTTCTGCGGCTCTAAACCTCCGCGATAATCAAGGACAACTTGGAGTATTTTGGCATACCCAAGGTAGCGGTAAAAGCTACTCAATGCAGTTTTTCTCCCAAAAGATTCTCCGCAAGCTTTTAGGTAACTGGACGTTTGTAATTGTTACAGA
>CAJQOK010000068.1 GCA_905479905.1 uncultured Aliterella sp. | reverse complement strand
TTGGAAA
Organism: uncultured Aliterella sp.; assembly: GCA_905479905.1. Lineage (GTDB taxonomy): Bacteria > Cyanobacteriota > Cyanobacteriia > Cyanobacteriales > Chroococcidiopsidaceae > Aliterella. The sequence continues at coordinate 3,220 of CAJQOK010000068.1, read as the reverse complement.
TTTTAATTTAACCAAATAGGGAGTCTCACTTTTTACTACGTTCAAAGAAAAATCAATAATATCCCCCGTTACTAGCAATGCCGAGAAAGCTATCTTCTTGCTGACAGATACTTTAGGAGCAATAAATAAATCACTTCCTTGGTCTGATAAGACGTACGTAGCACAAGCAATATTACCGATAAGTTTTGTAACAACAAAATTATCAAAATTAATGCGATTAACCCCCTCGCTTGCTACGTCTAAATGCACTTGTTTCAAATGTTTGATTTCAATAGCTTGTGGATCAGATGATTGAGACGCTAAGCTTGTTTGGGATAACAAAACAAGCACAGCAACTAATAGTGACTTGGTTATAATGCGCATTTATTTTTCCTCCGCATTTAGTTTTACAAATTCCTGTAACAACAACTTCCCCCCTATCCATTCAAAACTAAGCCCGTAAACGGCAGGAAGACTTTCAAACCCTTTCTCGCCGAAACGACTAATTAGCGTACCGTAAGCTTTAACGGTTAATTCCTTTTGGTTGGTCTCTAATTTCTTAACGGCAAAATGTGTACTAAGTGAAAACTGTTTATACTTATCTTTGGTGCGAGCAAAATAATCCGTTAGTTCTTTCATATAAGCAGCATCGCTTGAGGATACGTGCGACAGCAATCTCTCACGCTTCCAGTCAATGGATGTGTAATCTAAATCAAGTAAAAGCGGTAAATACATGCTAGCTACTTCTTCTAAATAGCTAGAAGATACCCCGTCACGAGCCGCCCACACTTCTCTGTTTAAACCCGGAACAAGTATTATGCGCTCGCGGTTTGCTAGTATCTTGATCCCAAGCACTAAACAAACACACATTGATAGCATACATAGTAATATGAATATGTTGCGTTGCCTTGCTACGGTTTCTATGTTCTGTATTCTACTCATAATTCTTTTCGCTGTGATGACGGTGGAATATTTTTATCGAGCCAAATATTTGCAAACGGTAACTGCCAATAGATTTTACGTTGTAGATGACCTAAAAACCATTGTCTGCTGAGCCAGCCGCCTAGAAGAAAACCCGCAACTCCCGCTCCTAAGCCCCAAAACAACCCTTTGCTAAAACCGAGCAGTGCTAAGCTTATACCGCCGCCGATTAATGAACCGAAATTGCAGTTAAAGGCCTTCGGCTCACTGTTTAAACAATCAATAAATTCTCTACGGCTCATATCACCTCAAATGTATTTTTAAGTTAACATCGCAAGTAGAGCTAGTACCACGCCGCCTGCCGCAGCAGAGGTAATAGCCGCTCTGACCGCTCGCTGCCTAGCGTCACCCTCGCCTATTACCGCCCCTGCGCAGCCCGTAAGCAGCACCGCTTTACCCCAATGGTCGTCTACCGCCTTTATTAAAGGATCGGTTGCCGCTTTTACTCCTGCATTGATGTCAAACTTCGATGCTAGGGCGATTTCGGGTAACATGCTTAAAGCCGCCAAGGCAGATAGCCCTACAGCTAAATAAACATACCGTCTTTGTTTATTTGTGCTTACCTTTGAATTTGCATCTACCTTCGGTGTATTTATTTGTAAATTTTTTAGTTTTTTTAAGTAGGTCATATTCTTCCTTTGTTTAATGTTAAATTTAGTATTCATAGTTATTTTATATTTACTTATTATTAACTTACGCGGTTAGCTCTCAATGAAAACCGCTCGGCTAATTATCTCAAAGTTCACAGCGACATTACGAGGTACCCTCCTTATCTTGATCTGATTTTTTTGCTCTAAACGCTCCATTCTCCCTTAGCAAGGCACCTCCGCAAAATATAAAGAACAACGCCTTACCCCAATGAGTATCTAGTGCCTTTGTTAAAGGCTCGGTTGCCGCTTTTACTCCAGCTTTTATATCAATAGACCCTGTTGCTTTAGTAGGGGTAGGTATTTTTGCAATCGGCAAAAATAACAAAACACTTACAGAGCAAGCAATAATAATCATTAAAAACCGTGATACCCTTGTAGAAAATCTTAAATTTATCACTTTTAACAATTCTCTCATCCCCTCCCTCTTTTTAATAAAGCAACGGTTACTTGCTGTAGTTCATCGATCTCGTCTCGTAGCAATTCAAAAGAAGTTCTTGTTGATTTTAGCCCCGTTATTAGCAACTCATTTGAATCTAAGTTTACTAAGCCACGCTCTATATACGCCTTAATATCCTCTTCTTGCCGCTCAAGTTTTGTATCTATTGTCTGCAGCTTGTTTAATATGAAAGTTAGCGTGTCTCTAATTTCTTCTGTTGTCCCGCTCATAAAAAAACCTCTAAATACTAATTCTTAATTTTAAATAACCGATATGTCCTAAGTATCTAGATTGAGCAGTTCTCTCGTATCCGATGCTTGTCTCTATTCTCTCGGATGCTAAAGTCAAACTTGCTCTTAAGTTGTATGAATCTTTGGCAACGGAGATTTTGTCATTAGAGAGAATTTTGCCGCTTACATTTCTAACTTTTAGTTTTTTTGATTTAATAAAAGGTGAATTGGTATAACTTGCCGTAACCTCGGGGATTAGCTGAAAGTTCTCATATTCAAATGTAGTAGCAAGAGACAAGCTAGGCGTAATAGAGAATTTTTGAACGTAGGTTTTGTCAGTATTAAAATTACCTTGTTTTACAGCGGCAAATTTTACTCCCTCATAAGAACCAGTAAGACTTGGTACTAGTACCAACGAAGCTAGCGGTATATAATAATTAGCACCGAGACTCGCGCCAAAAAGCTCGCCTTTTAATTTAAAGCTATTATCTTCGCTTAAGAACGATTGATATTTGGTTTTACCGTAGAGTTTACCCAATGTAATATTACCGTGAATAACTAACTGCTCGTCAGCTTGCATGCTGCCATAAACAGAGCCGATTATAGAACGGGTACTCGTGGAGAAATCAGTGCGGCTATTTTTATCATTATTACTAGAAGCGACTTTTGGTTTTAAGCTATTGATGTTATAGCTTAAAGCAACACCTAAAATTGTGTCATCATCGATTTTGCCGTCAAAACCTATAGAGGCGAAGCCTATATTGTGTTTTATTTTGCTAGAATCTTTAGCTTTAAACAATCCCTTACCCGCGCTTCCCAACACCCACGCACCGTAATTTAATTGCTCATCGCCCGCAGATATCCCAGTATCACCGTTATCCGCTAGATGTAGATGTGATAGACGATTTGTGAGCAGCGATGATAAATTGCTCGTTTCTTGATAA
>CAJQOK010000067.1 GCA_905479905.1 uncultured Aliterella sp. | reverse complement strand
ATGATTCGATGGACGCTGCGGCGTTTAAGGTTTATGTGTCAAAGTGCCTCGTGCCTCACCTCTGGAAAGGTGCTGTCGTGGTGATGGATAATCTGCCTGCCCATAAGGTAGAAGCCATTGCACCGAAGAATTGAGGCTGTTGGAGCAAGGATTCTGTACCTGTCTCCTTACTCTCCAGAATTTAACCCCATTGAGCATTGGTGGTCACAGTTAAAAGCCGTACTACGGCAGTTCTCACCAAAGACATCAAAAATGGTACAGACGCTAATCAAAACAGCAATGGATTTAATCGATCCTAACCATCTGCGAAACTGGTTCGCTCACTGCTGCTACTGTGCCTCATAAAACTGAAAACTGCTGTAGTTTCCACACTCAATAATGCCATACCATCGCGGGTCATTAGGGTTTGTACTAATTTGAGCTAATGCACTTAAGTTTGGTGTACTGAAACTTATGCCAAAGCTTAAAATTGACGCACTAGCAATGAGAGTTTGTGTAATACGTTTAAAGTTCAGTTTTAACATGAAAAACTTTCAATTTCTGTTGTTGTGTCAGGGATGTATTGAATGAGTTTTTGTGCTGAAATAGGAGTTTTTAACCTAAACCTCACTCAGTTAACTTTGAAAACAAGCGGGGTTGAATTACTAAACTTTCTACAACTAACTATAGCAATCCTAAATGAATTACAAATTAATGATATTGTGACTTTAAAGCATTGATGACAAAAGTAAACCGATGAATATCCTTAGATTAGAGCCGCCGCAGAAGGAAAAAAGAATAGCGGTTTTAACAGAATTTATTCAAAGCAACCCAGAGCCGAGAGAACTAAAGCGAGCCTTGGTGGTAAAGCTCGGCTCCTGAAGCTTCCCCCACCAGACTTTACGTAAAGATGGCGCTTCAAAATCAGTCCTACGCTGATATTAATATAATTTTGAGTATGCACAAGTCGTGCATTAGCAGTTGGAAGCAAAAATTTGTAACCCAAGGTTTAGCAGGGATAAAGTTAGCTTATAAAGGGGCAAAAAGCTACTTAGCACCCACGCAAAGAGCGGAGGTTATTGGTTGGTTAAAAGCAAAAAACTATTGGGATTTAGAGGAATTAGCTAGTTATGTGGACGAACAATACTCCGTAATTTATCAATCCCCCGCAAAGCTATTACGTAAAGCTCTGCGGGGGAATCTTCCCCCGCAAGACTTTACGATTTATTTGATTCGGCGGGGATTAGCTGGAAAAAATCACAAAAAGTCAACCCAAAGTTAGACCCAGAATTAGTAAAAAAAAAAGCATAGAAATCCGAGAGTTTTTAGCTCAAAACCTTTTAGAGATTGAGCACGCGAAGTTTAGCTGTATTTTTTGTAGATGAGTGTCATCTACTATGGGGCGATGTATGTGGGTACGTATGGGCGGCAGCTTTCGGGGGGAAGCTTCCCCCCGAAACGTGCCTTGGTAAGAAAAGTATCCGCACTTGTTGTGCCAATCCAAAATCAGCGAGAACGGCAAACTTATTTTGGTGGATTGAATTATCAAACGCAAGAATTTATTATTGGTGAGTATTCGGCAGGAAATTCCGAAAATACAGTAGCGTTTATCAAGGCTCTACAATCACAATGTCCTGGTCAAAGAATTGCTGTGATTTGGGATGGAGCCAGTTATCATAAATCGGTGGAGATGAAAGCTTTTTTGGCAGAAGTTAATGACGGTTCTGAAGCCAACCGAAGGCAAGTCACTTGTATTTTATTTGCCCCTAATGCTCCACAGCAAAACCCTGTGGAAGATGTCTGGTTACAGGCTAAAAATTTCTTGAGGAAATTCTGGTATTTGTGTAAATCTTTTCCCGTCGCCAAGTGGCTATTTAACTTCTTTGCCGCTCATCAAAAATTTGACTTTCCCAAGTTGAGGCAGTATACACCTGATTTGCAATTCATTTAGGACTGCTATATAGCTTTTCGCTATAAGTTAGTCTTCAGTAAAAATACGCAAATGAAAACTGCTGTAGTAGTAGAAACAAGTAAGTAAAAACCTGTAAAAACAGAAGTTTTATGAGGTGGAAAGCAAATTAAAGCCCTGCCACTAAATTCACCCTGAAGTTGATGACAGTGATTTGAATTTTTCTATGAATTAACTGACAACTTGCACTCTTTCTCTTTAGAAATGAGAGAAAAATGTATATAAATATTGTATAGTCCGTATATTTATGTCTACTAACCTATCTCACGCCCAAGCTCTAGTTTCAAGACTACAAGAACTGATGCCTAGTGTATATCAGCAAGAACTGCTGCAAGCAATACGCCGGATTATTTTTAGAAGGGCAAGGAAGTCCCCTGCCAGAACGCTGTAAAACGCGCGTCAGCCAGTGCGAAGAAGTCGGTTTTTAAATGATTATAAGTGGCCGACGCGGCAGCTAATTAGGGAAGTGAGAAAGGTTGCGCTTTGCGCAAATTTTATCCCAGCCGCGAGTAGGACGTAGACCGACATTACAGGTGATAATTGATCTAACTACTCTGGAGAAAGCAGGCAGGTTCAAAGAGAAGAAACACTTGGTTCGAGTCTACAACGGCAAACGCGGTCTTCATGTTGTAATGCTCGGTAATGGTAGTGGGGCTTTTGAAGAGTACCTTGGAGTTTTCAAGT
>CAJQOK010000066.1 GCA_905479905.1 uncultured Aliterella sp. | reverse complement strand
TAGCACATCGCGGCTATGAAGTCATAATTTTAGATCAAGCTATAGTTCCTGGTGGTTGCGCTTCTACCTTTAAACGCCAAGGATTTACCTTTGATGTAGGCGCAACTCAAGTAGCGGGTTTAGAACCTGGCGGGATTCATCATCGGATATTTTCAGAATTAGACATAGATTTACCCGCTTCTACACCCTGCGATCCGGCTTGTGCGGTATATTTACCAGGGGAAAACGAACCAATTAATGTATGGAGAAACCGGGAAAAGTGGCAGGAAGAAAGGTTAAGACAGTTTCCTGGTAGTCAAGACTTTTGGAAATTGTTAGAAGATTTATTTAAAGCTAGTTGGGCGTTTCAAGGGCGAGATCCGGTACTACCTCCCCGCAATTTGTGGGATCTGTGGCAGTTAACGCAGGCTGTACGCCCTGGAACTTTGATTACCTTACCGTATACCTTTATGACCGTAGGAGATGCGCTGCGGGGCTGCGGAATAGAAAGCGATCGCCGTTTGCGAACTTTTCTAGATTTGCAACTCAAGCTTTATTCTCAAGTAGACGCGGAAGAAACAGCGCTACTGTATGCTGCAACGGCGTTAAACGTTTCCCAATTGCCCCAAGGATTGTTTCACTTGCAAGGTAGTATGCAAGTATTAAGCGACTTATTAGTAACTGCTTTAGAACGCGATGGCGGTAAGTTGTTGATGCGTCATACCGTTGAAAGCATCCAATTAAAAGATGGTAAACCTACGGGTGTAGTTATTCGCAATCAAAAAAATGGTGAAGTTTGGACGCAACCCGCCGATGAAATAGTTGCTAATGTCACTGTGCAAAACTTGGTACAGTTACTAGGCGAAAATGCACCCACTGGCTACACTCGCCGTGTAGAAAAACTCCCCCAAGCATCAGGGGCTTTTGTGGTGTATTTGGGCGTAAAACAAGAGGCGATTCCGGTTAATTGTCCGCCACACTTGCAATTTCTCTACGACGAGGAAGGAGTTATTGGCGAAAATAATTCTTTGTTTGTTTCTGTTAGTCATCCCGGCGATGGACGCGCGCCTGATGGATTTGCAACGATTATTGCATCATCTTTTGTCGATCCTAACCCTTGGTGGAGTGGGGATTACGAAGCTATGAAGCAAGAATATACAGAAAAAGCGATCGCCCATTTAGCGCAATTTTTCCACCTCACCCCCGAAACAATCAAGTATCAAGAAGCTGCAACCCCCCGCACTTTTGCCCGTTATACAGCCCGTGACTTGGGCGTTGTGGGTGGAATTGGGCAAAGAGTACCTACTTTTGGCCCTTTTGGTTTTGCTAACCGCACCCCAATTAAGCATCTGTGGTTAGTGGGCGATTCTACCCATCCTGGAGAAGGAACCGCCGGAGTTAGTTATTCGGCTTTGACTGTAGTTAGACAAATCGAGGCTTAAACATTTATTGCCCATTTAACAGTAAATTCAAAAACATCGTACTTGCCACCCCGGAGGACAGACTCAGTATGTTTGCCATCTAATCTTTTCTTTAAGATGTACTCTAACGCTCCCCAAACTGCACCTAATGTAAAAGTACACTTACGAGGCGATCCTTGAGGTTCTCCCGCCGAACATACGGTTTCTGAGGTGTAAACCTTGATAATGTCGCCTTCTTGAACGATTTTGTCAATTTTGCAAAGGCGAGTACCATTTTTTCCTAAAGCTTGTGCCATTTTTTGGGCTATATCGCTCAAAGTTTCTGATGAGCCTATTAATTCTAAATCTTCACCTAGTTTTTTACCACGAGAACGACCAGCAGCAATTAAAGCCATTTCTGTTGCTTTTGCGCCTAAAGTTTCTTCTACTCCCACAATTAGGGATTTTATACAAACAATACTACTAAATTCTCCAAGTTCTTGGCGTGTAACTACAGACATCGTTTTAATTTTTATTTTATTTTGTGTATGTCCTCAGTATGCTTAGACAATTGGGAATACTAAACCAGTGCGATCGCCTAATAATTTAAAGTCTATATATCTTAACTATGTGAAAATACGGTAATTTACAGAGATTTGGCAGACATACAATCAAGATAGAGACGTTAAAATTACGCCTCTATCTCAACTTTGGCAAGAATTATTGCTTAGATTGCTGATACTCCGAAAAGGATTGATAGCAATCTTTTTCCTCGTAAAGATGACATTTATCGGTAACGTCTTTAATCAAAGTCCAAGAAAAATTACATTCATTATGCAAATACGCCGCCCAATTTTCTTGAATGCTGCGATAAGCCATCCGCAAATTGTAAGACGGAATCGCCGTAGAAATATGGTGGGGTACGTGGACGTTGATATCGTGACAAAGAAATTCTACCCAACGTGGATAGTTGCAGTGGATAGTACCTGATAATTGGGCGATCGCAGCCTGCCATTTACTATCTTCCTTAAACGGTACATCCGACGCTGTATGGTGAAAATAAGTAAAGGTACTCATCCAGAAATGGTATATTAGCCAAGGTATTAGCCAAAACTTGACTACACCCCAAAGACCTGTAGTTGCAAACAGTAATGGAAAGGCGATCGCTGCAAAAACTACTACAACCGTAACGGAAAGCTTGATATACGAGCGTTCTTTGGGCTGATACTTGGACAAATCAAAGTGCGTTACCGCCCAATGAGCAATAGAACCTACCCACCAAAAGCGATTTTTGGCAAATCCTTGAAACACTGACTGTCTAAAACTTCCCCAACCTTCGTATCTTTCGGGGGTAATTGGTCGCCAGGCGTTATCTTGTTCAAGGTGATTAGTGTAAAGATGGTGATGATTATGCTTAATTCGCCAGCCGTGAAAAGGGTAAATTAACGGCATCATAAATATATGCCCTACCAAATCATTTACCCAACGCCGTTTTGCAAAAGAACGATGTCCGCAATCGTGAGCAATTACAAAAAATCCTGTTAACCCTGTACCTGTAAATACCCAGAAGAAAGGCAAGAAGTACCAAGGAGCTAAGGCAAGTCCCGCATAGCCTAAGCCCACCATCAGCACGTTTACAAGCGCTCTTGACCAAGCTTTGCGCTGATTTTGCTGAAAACACTCTTTGGGCAAAGTTTTGATAATATCTTTGAGAGTCAGATCCGACCTAGATGGTAGTGTCCGAAAATTGATTTCTGATGTAGTCATGAATACCTAAAAAACACCTTAAGCCAGTCCCTGTTTTCAAGTCCTTGGCTGATAAAATTAGCTGTAACAGAAGCAACAAATTGAAGTGAACCACCACAAGTTATAGCTGGGGAGCAACACCCCCAATCAGCAATTAAAACAGGTAATCAGTTAAAAAAGAACTTCTGTTAAGTTATTTTAAGTTATTTTACGACCCATGATTAATAAATCGCGCTCAATTGCGTCTAAATTAGCTACTTGAGGCAAATGTCCCCAAATTTGAAAGCCAAATAGCTCAAATAATTTTATGCTGGGCTGATTGTGGGCAAAAATGAAACCTAAAAGGGTATTTAATCCTAAACTGGGACTGAGAGAAACTGCGCTCTCTAGCAGCTTGTACGCCACGCGCTGACGTTGATAGACTGGGGAAACATAAATGCTAATTTCTGCCGTTGCTTGGTAGGCTGGTCGTCCGTAAAATGATTGAAAACTCAGCCATCCTAGAATAACTTTGTCTGTTTCCATTACTAAGATTGGGCGGCTAGTAGAAGAATGCTGATAAAACCACTCCAGGCGACTTTCCACCGATACGGGGTTTAAGTCCGCCGTTGCTAAACGACTAGGTATAGAAGCATTATAGATAGTAACGATCGCGCTTAAATCGGCTTCTACCGCATTTCTGATATACATAAATTAGGTGTGTACCCATAAAACAACATGAATAGTAATGTTCAACAATGGAATGCCAACTTATACGATACTAAGCATAAATTTGTCTCCTCGCTGGCTACAGAAACCGTAGAATTATTATCGCCAAAAGTTGGAGAGCGCATCTTAGATATTGGTTGCGGTACAGGACATTTGACTCAAGAAATTGCTAGTTGTGGTGCGGAAGTTTTAGGAGTTGATAGTGCGGAAACGATGATTTTGCAAGCACGTCAAAATTACCCTGATTTACAATTTGCAGTTATGGACGCAATAAACCTAGAATTTACAAGAGAATTTGACGCAGTTTTTTCTAACGCTGTGCTGCACTGGATTAAGCAACCAGAAAAAGTTATTGCAGGGGTTTGGAAGTCGCTTAAACCCGGTGGGCGTTTGGTGGCAGAATTTGGCGGAAAGGGAAACATTAATTCTATCCAAACTGCACTAGAACGAGCAATTTGTCAAGAAGATTCTACTTTTGAAAAAGTGTCAAATCCTAACTATTTTCCCAGTATTGCGGAGTATGGCAGTTTATTAGAAAAACAAGGTTTTGAGTTGACTTTTGCGACATTATTTGATCGTCTAACTCCTTTAGATGGAGAAAGCGGAATGGTTAATTGGCTGAAAATGTTTAGAAATAGTGTATTAGCTGCTTTTTCGGAAGA
>CAJQOK010000065.1 GCA_905479905.1 uncultured Aliterella sp. | reverse complement strand
GTTCTACCTCTAGATAACTAAGAAATAATTGACCGTCAGGGCGATAAATTTTTAGTTCACTTTCAGACAATTCAAATTTTATACCTAAACGCGGACTTACCCACCCAGCCACTTGTTCTATAGCTTTTAGTTCGTCTCCAGAACGCAGCCAAACCACCAATTTATTACTATCCGGGTCATAAAGATAATATTCTTCTACCCCGTAGCTTTGATAAAATCTGTATTTGTTAGTCATCTCCTTAGTGGTATTTCCAGGGGAGAGAATCTCAAAAACTACTTGGGGAGCAATGTTGTCTTCCTTCCATTGCTGATACGATCCACGATCGCCTTTTTGTCTGCCAAAAGCTACCATAACATCGGGAGCAACTCTAAGCTTGTTGTTACCTTCAGTGGGATACCAAAGTAAGTCGCCAGCAACAAACACATTTTCATCATTTGCAAACAATAAATCCAAGTTTTTTTTAATCAGTACAATCAATTCAAACTGCTTGGTATTGTCTGCCATCGGTTGCCCGTCACTGTCGGGGTAAATGATATCTTTTTGAGTGACAGATTCGGAAGCTACCATTGCTGTTCTCTCAATCGCTGAGTGTTAATTTATTTATTTTAACTAATTGCTTGGTTAACAAAATCAAACTAGCTAATTGGGCGATAGCTAGGCAAAATATGATGTAAGTTTACTACTTCCCCAATAACTGCGATCGCCGGAGCGCTAAATTGAGCAGTTGATACTTGCTTGACAATTGTTGCTAACGTCCCAACTAATTCTTCTTGCTCGATTCTTGTCCCCCAACGGACTAAAGCAATGGGAGTATCTACACTTAATCCGGCTAATTGCAACTGCTCGATAATGTAGGGTAAATTGTGAATTCCCATGTAAACTACAATCGTTTCTGAGCCATGAGCGATCGCACTCCATTTGACGATTGGGCGGTACTTTCCTGCGCCTTCATGCCCAGTGACAAAGGTAACTGAGGAGCTATAGTCTCGATGAGTTAAAGGGATGCCTGCATAGGCTGGGGCAGCGATTCCTGAAGTTACGCCGGGGACAACTTCTACTGCTATTTCAGCTTTTATTAAGTCTGCCATTTCTTCGCCACCGCGACCAAATACAAACGGATCACCACCTTTTAAACGTACTACTACAGCGTTATTTTGAGCTTTAGTAATTAGTAACTGAGTAATTTCTGCTTGACTTAAAGAATGACGACCCCGACGTTTTCCGGCATCTAGCTTTTCAGCTTGAGGATTAATCATTTGCAAAATTGCCGTACTAACTAAAGCGTCATAAACTACGACATCTGCACACTCTAATAATCCTTTACCTTTGAGCGTAAATAATCCCGGATCTCCTGGCCCTGCACCTACTAAGTAAACCTTTCCTAAACACTTTTTCTCTGTGTTATCGTTCATTACTCAATTAAATTAATAATTAAATTTGTAAGTTCTTTACTAGCGCCTAATGGTTCAAATAATTGAAAATTAATCTCAGGAAATTGTATTTTTAGAGCATCTACCTTAGCAGCAATTGCATCAGTTATCCCACCCGCAAATAAGAAGTATGGCACAATTCCAATTTTTTTATAGCCAGTATTAGCTAACTTTTCTACCTGTGTCTCTAAGCTTGGTTGCACGGCCCAGTAAGCCGAAAATACGCCTAATTTCCTAGCAATTTCTTCTACAGGCGCTAAAGCGCCAGGGCGACGGCTACCATGAGCAATTAGTATCCATGCTTCGATGGTAGTATTTGCCATCTGCTGGGTTAATAACTTAATTAAGCCCGTCCCAGTACCTAAATGAGCTTGCAAGTCTATAGTTATTTTTGGGCTGCTGATTCGCCTCGCTTTTGCTACTTCTTCAGGTATGTCTTCCATGACATGAACTCCAGGAAGCAGAAATAAAGGCAGAATTTTCAATCTGTCGCATCCGTGAGCTAACGCGCGATCGCACTTTTGTTTAATCTGTTCGTGCAAAGGGAGCGGGTCTAACTCTAAGTAAGCTATATCTACTAATGGTTCTAGGATTGTAAGCGAATTAGTAGCACTACTCCAAGCTTTGTTTTCGCCCCTGTTGGCATTTTGCAACTTATGTTGATAAATTAGTTTAGCTAGTTGCTCCATAGCAATTTGAGGACGCGGATCCCGGCTTCCATGAGCTACTAACAAATAGGCTGAAGGCATTAGGTAAGTATTTAGTTGCAACTTGTACTTATTTTATTAATATAGGCGATCGCATCTTACTGATTCTGTATAGTTTGCTGCGTTTTAGGTTGGCAATTAAACATCCCATTTTAAAACTTGTAGGCTAAAACGTAGTATTTTTGACATTAAAAGCATAAGTCAGCAGTATATTTACTGCTGACTTATATTAGTTAAATTAAGCTAATTACGTAAATTACTTAGCTTGACTTTCTAGGGCTGGATCGACAATATACTGGATACTTGGCTCAGAATTTCCTTGAGTTTCTACGGCTGGATCGGCAATATACCGGAAAGTTGGCTCAGAATTCCAAGGGCCGCGCTCATCTTTGCCATTAGATGATAAGTTGTAGTAAATATCAACGGTTTCATCGGGTTGAATACTACCAAACATTGGATCAGTTAATTTACCCATCGAATCCAACGCTTTCATAAACATCTGCGTATGAGAAATCTCTCTAGTCAATAAATGTACCAGAGTCTTTTTTGTACCTTCATCAGTAGCTAACTTAATCAAAGCTTCGTAAGTTTGACGCGCTCCAGCTTCAGCAGCAATATTTGCTCTAAGATCGCGGACTACATCTCCACCTTCGTTAAGGTAGCTTGCTGTCCAAGTATTACCTTGACTATCTAGAAAATGTGGCCCCATACCACGTACCGCAAACAAAGTACTCTTATAAGCTTCTGTTTGATCAACGTTTTTTGTATGAGACTCGATCATTTTTCCTACCATCTCCAAGTGACCAAATTCTTCTATGGCAATGTCTTGGAGCATATCTTTGATGCCTGCATCTTC
>CAJQOK010000064.1 GCA_905479905.1 uncultured Aliterella sp. | reverse complement strand
GAGTTAATTGGATACTATTTTGAACGCGATCTACAAATAGTATGCCATTGAGATGATCGATTTCGTGCTGAATGCAGCGTGATAATAATTCTGTCGCTGTTAAGGTTTGCGGACGACCATGTTCGTCTTTGTAGGCTATCTCTACCATTTGGGGGCGCGTTACATCCATATACACATTGGGGATGCTCAAACAACCCTCTTGAGCTACACATAACTCTGGGCTGAGGCGCGTGATTGTCGGATTAATTAGGATTAAAGGCTGATTAGCGGGATTCTCTGGATCGCAGTCGATGACAATTAGCTGTTTTTGTACGGCTACTTGGGGTGCTGCTAAACCGATTCCATCGGCACTGTACATTGTTTGGAGCATTTCCCGTGCTAATTGACGAATTTCTGCGTCTACTTTCGCCACCCGTTTATTGTTTTGCCGTAAAGCTCGATCGCCCAAATAGCAAAGTTCTAAGGGAGGATTAGTTAACTTTTGCTTTTCAACTGCAACTGTAGAAGCCATGAAATACCTATAACTCGCCTTTACCAAGACTATATTAGTTTTTATCTTAACAATTGTTGGCAAACTCCGACTATTTTTACAGGTACACCAAGGTTAGAGGGCTACGCTCAATTATGCCGCGCGATAGAGCCACAAGCTCGCAGAGCATCGCGCGGCATAAGTCAGGCTTGCTAAAATTATCAAGTTGGGTAGTGTCGGAACTTACTTAAAAGGGCAAATTGTCTGAAAATAGATGTGTTGTGATTTAATGTCTGGTAATAAATCTGCGATCGCCCAGACACAACAAAAAATATAAGTTATTGTTGGACAACACGCCACCTAGATTTTTTTTTACAAATATACTCGCCCTAACTATTTGAAACAGCAATTTGGATCGCAAACAGTGGAAAGTCAAGCTAACGAAGCTTTATTGCAAGAAATAGCGCAAAGACAACACCTAATTGCCGAATTAGGTCAACAAACCGAGCGCGAAAGATTGATGAGTGCGATCGCTTTGAGAATTAGCGCCTCCTTAAATCTAGAGGAAATTCTTAATACTACTGTCACCGAAGTTCGCCAGTTTCTCAATTGCGATCGCGTATTGGTTTATCAAGTTGAACCCAAAAGTGAAATAACTACCGTAGTTGCTGAATCAACTCAACCAAATTACACTTCGCTCTTAGATACAAAAATTGCTCCACCTCTGTTTGGTGAACGTTTATTAGAATACAGTCAAGGCAATATCCGCGTACTTAATGATATTGAACAGCAAGAAAGCCCCACCGCCATCAACCAATTTTTGCACCAAGTGCTTGTTAAAGCTAGTCTAACAGTGCCTTTGCTCTATGGAGGTAAGTTTTGGGGATTGCTTGCCATTCATCAATGCTCAGGGCCGCGCCAATGGCAGCAATTAGAAATAGAATTGCTTAAGCAATTGGCAACGCAACTATCTATAGCAATTCAGCAATCTGAGTTATACCAGCAAGTTGTTGAGCTAAATACTAACTTAGAAAATCAAGTCAAAGAGCGTACTAAAGAATTACAACAATCTCTCGATTACGAGGCAATTCTCAAACGCATTAGCGACGATGTGCGCGATAGTTTAGACGAAAACCACATTTTGCAAGTAGCGGTATGGGAACTCGCTGTAGCTCTAAATATTGATGGTTGCGATAGTGCTTTGTACAATACATCCCAAGCCATAGCAACAATTAGCTACGAATACACCACGTCTTTACCCACCGCTCAAGGAAAAGTCATTAAAATGACAGATTTTCAAGACGGGTACAACCAATTATTGCAAGGTCAGTATTTTCAATTTTGCCAATTAGTACCAAGTTGGAAAGGTAAAGTAGCAATGCTGGCTTGCCCGATTTTTGACGATCGCGGTGCTTTGGGCGATTTATGGTTATTTAAGCACCAAGAGCAGGCTTTTAGCGACTTAGAAATTCGGTTGTTGCAACAAGTCGCCAATCAATGCGCGATCGCTATGAGACAAGCAAGATTGTATCAAGCGTCCCAAGTCCAAGTACAGGAATTAGAAAAACTAAATAATCTCAAAGATGACTTTTTAAGCACGGTTTCCCACGAACTCCGCACGCCTCTAGCTAATATGAAAATGGCTATTCAAATGCTAGGAATATCTTTAAATCGTTCTCAAGAGTTGTTTGCCGAACTGAGAAAACCCCCCAACGAGCAAAACAAAGTTGCCCGTTACTATCAAATATTACAAAATGAGTGCGAACGAGAATTAAATTTAATCGATGATTTGTTAGATTTGCAACAAATGTATGCAGGGGTACAACCAATATTATTGACATCAATCAATTTGCAAACTTGGTTATCAGAAATTGCCGAACCTTTTAGCCAAAGGCTCAAAAGTCAACAGCATCAGCTAACTATAGAAGTGGCAGAAACAGTACCAAACTTGATTATTGACTCTGCTTCTTTGGGGCGTGTTTTTACAGAGTTATTAAATAATGCTTGCAAATATACTCCTCCTGGGGAAAAAATCGTAGTTAAAGCTGTCAATTGCCAAGAAGTGATGCAAATAAGCGTCCTAAATTTTGGGGTAGAAATTCCCAATAACGAACGCCAGCAAGTATTTGAGCGTTTTTACCGCATTCCTAATAGCGATCCTTGGAAGCATGGCGGGACAGGCTTAGGACTTGCTCTAGTAAAGCAAATACTTAGCCGGATCGGGGGAACTATTGTTGTCGCCCATAGCGATCGCAATCAAACTTGTTTTATGGTGGAACTACCGCTAACACCAGTATTATGAAATCTCAATGGCAATGTCTTTTAGAAAATGTCGGTTACTGGCATGGATCTTTTACTCGCTTGTCGCCAAGGGGAGAAGTAATAGAAGATACGCCAACTATGGTTTCTCTAACAGGCTTAAACGATAACCAAACCATTCATCAAATTGTCCGCCGCTTGCCTCCTAATCTTCCCCCAGAAGAAAAGGTTTTTGAATATAGTTCTTTAGGAAGGGGAATTTTACTCTTTGATAATGGGGCTTTTTCCAGTGGTTCAATTCAACTTGCCCCTTTTGCCGAATTTGGCGCAGAGTTAGGACTAATACATCAAAGCCGCCGTCTGCGTTTGGTTCAATTATTTGATAAAAGCGGTCAGTTAGAAAGATTAACTTTAATTCGAGAAAAACTTGCTGAAGCTACAGAATTAGAAAAACCACCACTAACAGTAGATGATTTAATCGGGACGTGGCAAGGAGAAGCTGTAACTTTATACCCTGATTGGCGATCGCCCGATACTTACTCTACGATGCTCAAAATCGAGCGGGTGGGGGAAAGTAAACTATTACAACAATTAACGATTCCCGAACGCACTATTACATCCACTGCTACGATCTCAGGTTCAATTATTAGTTTTGATACTGGCTATCAAGTCTTACTTCTCCCCGATGGCGCTTCTGCTACCTGTCCCGTGCAACTAAAAGCGGACACTGGTTTTTTTCTTGAAGTTGGCTGGATGAAGTCGCCCCAGGAGCGTCAAAGGCTGATTCGTACTTATAGTAACCGGGGAGAATGGGTTAATCTTACATTAGTCACAGAATACCGAAGTTAGCCTTTTACCCGTAAAATCACGCACATTGATAGATTAAATGATATAAGCTTTAGAATATAAGTTAGTGAAAATACTGAGAAGCATCGTGAAATCATTTGCTAAGTCAATAAATTTACAAAGTTTTCAATTGAGCAAGCCTGAGAACCCTGTAAAAGAAGGTATAAAAACTATTGGGTTGACTTTAGCTTTAGCTTTTGGGGTAAAAATAGCCGCCGCTCAATGCTATTTGATTCCTTCAGTTTCAATGGAACCAACTTTAGAAGTCAACGATCGCTTAATAGTAGATAAAATCAGCTACAACTTTATCAGCCCTCACCGAGGAGACGTAGTAGTATTTACCCCACCTCAAGCAGTTGTAGATAAAGAAAAGTCAAACGATCCCTTTATTAAAAGAGTTATTGGCTTACCAGGAGAGCAAATAGAGGTCAAAGGTGGGCGAGTATACGTTAATAATCAACCCTTGCAAGAAAATTATATTGCTGCTCAACCAAAATACAACTGGGGGCCACAAATTGTCCCAAAAAACTCTTACTTAGTTTTGGGAGATAATCGTAATAAAAGCTACGATGGTCATGTTTGGGGATTTTTAAACCGCGATCGCATGATTGGCAAAGCTGTTGTTCGTTTTTGGCCCCCCCAACGCCTGAGTAACTTTGCTAGTAAGTAATGAAGGCATGAAAATTTGGCAAGCTGACTTTTATCGTCGTCCTCTGCAAAACGAAGCAGGGGAAGTATTGTGGGAATTATTGCTATGCGATAGCGAAGCCTTGCGTGCGCGCAAGCGCTATCGCATATTTACTTATGTTGCTTTTTGTCCTCAGTCTCAAGCAACCGCCAAGTGGTTAACTGAGCAATTACAAATAGCAATCAAAGACCAAAAGCCAGATTTAATTCAAGTATTTCGCCCACAATCGTTGAACTTAATCCAATTAGCCGCCGGAAACTTGGGAATTGCCGTAGAAGCAACTCGCCGGACTTTTGCCTTAAAACAATGGTTGCAAGAACGTTCCTATCCCGCTAACAACGGCGCACCTTATGACCCTTTAGCCCTCGATAAACCACCACCCACACCGTTACCAGAGAACTTATGGGGTCAGCAGTGGCGTTTTGCAAGTCTTAGCGCTGGAGACATTGTAGAAGGCTTTTCCCAACGTCTCATTCCCGTCAAAGAGATGCCAGAATTTTTATTACCGCTCAACCTCGGATTAGCTTCTACTGTTGCTATTCCTGGCGTTGTAATTGATGGCGGTAAAAAATCGATGCAACTAGCACGGTGGTTGCAAAGTATTCATCCGGTGGCCCTTAATTATATTCCTGGCGATCCTAGTGGATTGGTATTAGAAGCAGGTTTAAGTAGTCGCTATATTGTCAATACTTTTACAGACAAAGAAGTAATTTCGGCGGCGGTTACTTACGCAACTCGTCAACAATTAACAAAAAGATTGCATTTTTTATTAATACAACCTGACAATTCGGGCATGACTTATAGTGGCTTTTGGCTATTAGGTAAAGAGTAAAGAAACTATAAGTTTCTTGTTGAATTATTAGCTAAGAATAAGAGTTAAGACGAGGGTAGATAATAACAAGAAATAGTTTTAATGTAATCAAACATAATAAATCAACCTTTTTTAAGGCAAGATTCATGAATAACGAAGCTTCTTCAAAAGAAAAAACTACCATAAACGATGAAATGGGTACTTCTACAGCCGACAGAGGGATTATTCCTGCGGAAGTAGCAGCACGGATGGATAGAGAAGGTGGCGATTACAGAACAACCGCTCACGAACAAGCCGCCGACCAAAGCCTTGATACTACTGGTGGTGCAACAGTGGATCAAGAAGGTTTAGCAAATAATTACGCCGTTGAACCAGAGATGTATTATGATGAACCGGGCGATCGCCAGCAAGAAGAAGCACAAGAAAA
>CAJQOK010000063.1 GCA_905479905.1 uncultured Aliterella sp. | reverse complement strand
ATAAAACCAGCCACATTACAGGCTGAATAATCCCAGCCACTAAAGTTGATGGGCGACGCTGCAATTGAATAAACAAACGACGAGTTAAAGCTAAAGTTTCTTGAACCAAATCCGCCAAACCGTTGCGGCTGGAAGTGTCTATTTGATAAAACGCTCCTGGTTGAGCAATTATTTGAGGTTTGGGAGGTGTAATTGTGCTACTCATTTGTATTTATCTCTTTACGTTGGACAAACTTTTATCATCTACTTCATATTTTGCTTGCGTTCTGCCTTTAAGTCCCGACTACCAGCCGCCGCAAGCTCTGCATCCATCAACGTGCGCCCCGTAGCGGCTAAGTAGACATCATCTAAACTAGGGCGTGACTGGGCAATGCCAAAAGTAGGTAAACCCGCCTCAATGAGCGATTTTTGAATGCTACTTAGCGCGTCCGATTGAGGAGTAACGACTAAGTTTAAAGAATTGCCCTGAGCGCTATTAATTATTACTTCTTGCACAAAAGGCAAAGCTTGCAATAAATCCTTAGCTTTCTCAGCTTCGGGATTTGAGGAAAACTCTCGGATGCGGAGGGTTATGCGATCGCCTCCTAATTTATCTTTTAACTCTGTGGGCGTTCCTGCCGCAATCACTACACCGCGATCGATAATGGCTACTTTGTCGGCTAAAGCGTCAATTTCTTCTAAATAGTGACTGGTAATTAATACTGTAGTTCCGGCGGCTTTGAGTTGACGCAAAAAGTCCCACACTACAAAACGGCTTTCAATATCTAGCCCTACAGTAGGTTCATCCAATACTAAAACATCGGGGGCGTGAAGCAATCCGGCGGCTAAATCTATCCGCTTTTTGACTCCACCGGAATAAGTACCAGTACGTTTATCTGCCCATTCCGCTAAACCTAATAAGCCAATTACGTCATTAATGCGCCCTTTGGCGGCATTATTGGGCAAATGATACAGCGATGCTTGCAATTGCAATAGTTCTCGCCCTGTCAGCACCTTATCTAAGGCTACTTCTTGAGCTACATAACCTAATTTTTGTCTGGCAATTCTTGGATAATCGACAACGGAAACACCTGATACTTCAACCTTTCCTGCGTCTGGGGTAGATAACGTACACAATACACGCAAAGTTGTCGTTTTTCCGGCTCCATTTGGCCCTAAAAGCCCAAAAATTTCTCCTGGCTCAATTTGCAACGAAACATTTTTAACTGCTTCTACCGAGCCATAGCTTTTTTGTAAGTTTTCAATTAAAACGGCGGGAGCCATTAGCTTTTCTCCCTAAATATACATTTCTAAACAATTTCTATTTTAGCGGTCAAAGAGATTAGAGGTGCGACTTCTCATGACGAATTTAGATTTAGGATCGGAGCAACGGCATAAAAAATTGGTGACTTATTTGAGTATTTTTACATTCTCTTGATAGGTTTTTGGGCTATCTTAGTTTGGGTTAAAATGGAACGATCAGTAACATATCTCGAATGAGTGAAACCGTCTACATCGAAACCAGTATAGTTGGTTACTTGACAGCTAGACCTAGTAACAACTCGCTACTCATGGCAAGCTTGGAGATTACCCAGGAATGGTGGAACACTCGCCGAGAACAATTTGCTCTTTACATTTCCCAAGTGGTTTTAGAAGAAGTGGCTAGAGGAGATGCGGAAATAGCAAGTAAGCGGATGGATATCTTGCGTGACTTTCCATTGCTTGAAATCAACCAAAGCGTTCAAAGTCTAGCAATGTTTCTTGCAAAAACTAATCTTCCTGCTAAAGCTAGTGATGATGCGCTTCATATTGCGGTAGCGACATTTTACGGGCTAGATTATCTTTTAACTTGGAACTGCAAACATATTGCTAACGCTCAAATTCAAAAGAAACTCACTCAAATTAGTATTGAAGCAGGATATGAGTTGCCGACTATTTGTACACCCTATGAACTAATGGGATAGCTATGTGGAAGGATGAAGTTCTTGAGGAAATTTACATAATTCGAGAAGAACACGCCAAGTCTTTTAACTATGATTTGCAGGCAATTTGCGACGATCTGCGAAAAAAGCAAGCGACTAACGGCAGACAGATGATTTCAGCCCCGCTCAAGTTTCGCGGTCAGTTGCATAACAAATCTTTGAATACGCCGTCTTTGTAGAGGTTATTGGGAGTTCCCAAGTTTAATAGCTGCGGTCAAAGCTGAACTAAAAATAGTTTTTGCTCTCCAATATTTGAAAGTTACATTTCGATTAAGCGATCGCACTTCTTCCCGAAAAAGCGCGATCGCATCAATAATTACAAACCCGTTGCTACAGCGTTAACTATGGTTCGAGTAAAAGGTAACGAATCAACAATCATCGCCGCGCAAAGAGCCATCATGTAGATAATCGAGTAAAAGAACAAACTTCTAGCTAATTCTTTACTATCTGGTTCAAGCCGTAGCGCCCAAGCTTTTTTGATAAAAATAGTTGCCAAAAGTGCCGCCAAAGCGCCGTAAACTATCCCAGAAACATTTAAGGGGTAGATAAGCAAAAACGTAGAAGGGATGAGAACTAAGGTATAAAGCCAAATCTGCTTAGTAGTAGCTTCATTACCCGCAACTACAGGAAGCATCGGTACGCCAACTTTGGCATAGTCATCGCGAATCATTAAAGCCAGCGCCCAGAAATGGGGCGGAGTCCACAAAAACACGATCGCAAATATTACCCAAGCCGCCCAACTCAATGTGCCTGTAACCGCCGCCCAACCTACCAATGCTGGGATCGCTCCCGCAGCGCCACCAATAACAATGTTTTGGCTGGTATGGCGTTTGAGCAAATGGGTGTAAATAGCAACATAGAAGACGATGCCAGACATCGCTAATAAAGCGCTCAGTAAGTTGGCTTTGGCGGTTAATAGAGTGAAAGAGAGAATGGTAAGAGCGATCGCAAATATCAACGCATCTCGCGGCTGTACTTTACCAGATGGCAAAGGACGATGGCGGGTACGTTCCATAGCATAATCAATATCGCGATCGTAAATGCAGTTAATTGTTTGGGCTGCCGCCGCAGCCAATGTACCACCACTAAGAGTTACTAGCAGCAATAGAGGATCTACTTGTCCAGAGCTTGCAATCCACATACTACTAGCGGTCGTAATTAACAATAGCGGGATAATTCTCGGCTTTGTCAACTGGTAGTAGCTGCGAACAACTTCGGCAAAATTTTCATGGCGGCGAGAAATGCTAGTCCCGATCATGCTTACACTCAATCCTTAATCATTGAAACAACAAATATCTAAATTAGCGTGCTGCTAAAAAAGCTCTATCACGCCATCCCAAAACTGTAAAAGTAACAAGAGATCCTAGTAATGCTGCTCCTACAGCTTGGTGAGCTACTGTAAGCGGCTCTATTTGCAGGTGTAAGCGCAAGGTAGCAATCCCTAACAAAATTTGCAATAGTAATAACCCACCCGTCATATTAGCCAATAGCCGTAAAGTAGGGTGCAAAGCCGGAGTCCGCCACGACATCCATACTACGGCAATAATTGCCAAGCTAGGCAATACTACAAAGCCGATATGACTGTACATAACACTGCATAAAGCTTTAACCGTCAAACACTGATGCAGCGCCCACCGCGACGCAACCAAAGCGCCCAGTAAACTTTGCAAATACACCAAAATCGCCGCCGTTAAGCCCAGCCAAGGCAATTTACCCGCCGTTCCCGTTCCCTGATACGGAGTCAGCGCCGTACCCATAACTAACAGCGTGGTAAAAAATAATAATGCCGTGCCTAGATGAGCCGTTACGATATCAAAACGTAGTAATTGCGTAACTGTTAAGCCGCCGAGTACGCCTTGAAACATAATTAGACCCAAAGCAAAAGTAGCCGCCCAAGGTAGCCAACTGGGTAGTTGGCGGCGATTCCACCAAGAAATA
>CAJQOK010000062.1 GCA_905479905.1 uncultured Aliterella sp. | reverse complement strand
TTTCCCAATACTTCAAATGCGTAGATTTGCTGTGTACCAATTTCAAAGGGACTATCTACTAAAGTGTCAAAATCTGCGGCGATAAAAGTATTAGTTTGTCCCGCAACTTCTGGTAATGGTGTGGTAACTTGCCAACCATCTTGCGGTAATGCGATCGCAATCTCTATGGGTTGCTTATCTAATCCAGGTATCCTTAAAAATATTGCCGCACCATTAAAATAACCGTGAGTTGCATCTAAATGATTTGTCCTTACTGATAGTTCATTAGCAAAAATCCGATAACGAATCTCAATAGTTTGATTATCTAAACTAGATGTCTCAATTTGCCAGTGATTTTTAGCTATTTTGCCCCACTTTAAAGGATGTTCCCCAGATTTTGCCCCAAAGTCTTGCAGGTGTTTTGCATATTCCCTAACTAAATAAGATCCCGGTGTCCATACAGGTAATTTTAAATCTAGTAATGGCAATGAGTAACCTTGCACTAATAGCATTACTTCAAATAAGTGCGATGCTGGCTGAGGCATGGCGACGCGATAAGTAATTTTTGGGGCGTTTTCGCCTTGGATCTGGTTAAATTGAGTTAAGGTTGCTTGTGTCATGGTGAGATGTGAGGTTTCCTACTATCTATACTAAATAGTTCGCAGCGATCGCCCCTAAGTTATTTAAGCTTGACTACGTAGGGCTTGGGCTTCTAAATAAATTTTCCCCCACTCACTAATCACTTGATGAGTTTTAAGTTCTAATTCTAGGGCGATTTCCTCAATATCTTTCCCGGCTTTTTTCAATTCCACTAGCTGACGCTGATTTTGGCTCAATTCTGCCCACAATTTTGTCCATTGCTGGGGTAATAAACCAAAATTGTTTTCCTCTAACGAAGTCTCTAACCACTCATCGACCATTGGCGCGTGTTCTTTAATCGCAAAGACTTGGACGGCGTGATAACTAACTTTTTCCCGCAATCTATAAACTTTTTTGATGTCTAAATTCAAAGTTTGGGCGATTACTTCTGGGCTTTTTCCTTGTAAATATAATTGCAACCATTGGGCGGCATTTGTCCCTAATTTTTCGGTTAGGTAGTCGCAAAATTCTTTTTTTACGCGGATTCGTGCTGCTTGCTGTGCTTCTATTATTCGTTCGTTTTCATACTCAGCGATCGCACTATGATCCAACAGGTTAACGGGGTTGTCGCTTTCCTCTGTCAACACTTCTTGGGACACTAACCTTACTAAATCTTTTACTGGGACATTAGTTATTCCCCCCCTTTGGCTGCGCCGCAAATAATTGACGAATCGGTGAGCTAATAAAGGTTGATTATGTACCGGACGCAAGCAGTATTCTTCGGTGGTTGCAAATAATAACGCATTTTGCAATCTTCGCTCTTTTGTAAACTGAGCAATAGAGGTCATTTGCTGCTGCATATAGCGATCGCTTTGCAGTAATTCTTGGATTACTTCTTGTAATACATCGGCTACCCCTCGATGACGATCTCGACTTAAAGCGACTCCGGTACTAATCTTACTCCGTAGCAATACCACGCTTCCCAGCCTTTTGATTAAATTACTATAAGCTCTTTCTGGCGCTATACCTAAATAACGCTCTTTTAAAATTCGGTAACGATAGGCGATCGCACTTCTGGCAATTTCTAGCTGATGGGTGTCCAAGTTCTCAAATCGCTCTATGTCTGTACCTATTAGCCAGCTAAGTACACTCTCCCTTGTAGTGATACTTTGTTCTGTACATTCTCTATTTAGTTGCGATCGCCATTGCTGCTCTATTTCTTGAGCTAACTTCCCCATGAGACTTCCTCTCAACCCTAATTTTAAGGTTCATAACAAACATTTTCTTGAAAAGCCTTGGAGACGAATCAACAGCCCCTTGGCTTTCCGCTTTTATGGCACTTTTTCGCTAAAATTTAGCATTTATAATCATTTTGCCTTTTTGTTACCCGATTTTAACCCTTTATTATCAACTTCCAACTACATATTTTTTTGTGTACGTATAAACTACTCTTATTTCTATAAAGATTCTACTTTTTTTTGTAAACTTATTATGAAGTTTAAGGTTTGTTTGCCTAATAAAGTTGAGAATAAACAAATATTTCGCCTAGCGCTTGCATTTTATGCAGGTTACCTTCCTTCATTTATCTTAAGTGATAAGGTAGATGTCATCATTTAAGGCATTAAATTTGTGTAACCAGTTTAAGCAAAATTCTCTAATTTTAAATGCTCTTAAAATCTTTATTTTTTTAGCCTTTTTTGCCTACAACCAAGTAGTATCACTGAGGCTAATATAAATTCTTTGTATTGATATTATCATACGTATTAGGTAGCTTTAGGTGTAAGGTTTTACGAGCGCTTAACTCACATACTTTTTACTCATATTACGTGATATTACCGTTGTTTCCTAACTTTGCAGATAATACTATTTAGATATACTTACATTTGTTAACAAGGCTAAATTACCTAGATAGAAACAAGTTAACAATCTGTAGAAAAACATCTAGGAAGTAATGTAAATATGCTGAAACTGCTCGGAATGTCTCAAACTAATTTGTATTTATATTCCGCATTATCTAAGGTTCCTTACCTGAATAGCTACAAAGGCAAAATTATGTTGATTGCCTTTTTAGGTACGCACGTGCCATTACTATCACTACTAATTTATTTTGTAATTTCCGCATCCTTTCCTATAGATATCAAAGTAAGGGTAATTGCGATCGCTTTAATCGCTACTTTAACAGGTACAGCATTAACTCTTTATGCTTTACATAACTTACTAGCTCCAGTGACTTTAACATTTTTGGCAATGCGCCATTATCTTAACAATCGTCAACTATCATCTTTACCTACTAACTTTACTGATGAAGCTGGTATATTGATGGCAGACACTTTTCACACTTTAAAAAAGTTAGACGAAGTTATTGAGCATATTGCTAACTACGATAATTTAACAGGATTGCCTAATCGAATTTTGTTTGACAATCGCCTCCAGGAAATTATATCTCAAAACCAAAACAATCAACTATTTACAGTAATTTATTTAAGCTTAGATCGCCTAAAAAATATTAATAATGTTTTAGGATATGAAATAGGCAACTTAGTTCTCAGAAGTGCGGGTCAAACATTAACTAGCTGTCTGAGCAATCATGAGATACTGGCACGTCTTGAAAGTAATAAGTTTGCAATTATTCAAACAAACATCAAATCTGTAGATGAGGTAGTCGAGTTAGTAGAAAAAATTATTAATAAGTTAACAAAATCTGTATCAATAAATAACAATGAAATTTTTAATAGTGTCAGTATTGGAATTAGCATTTACCCAAATGATCGTACAGAAATAGATAGTATTTTAGATAATGCTGTTAAGGCAATGGATCGAGCTAAAGCGCAAGGACAAAATAAATATCAATTTTATAGCCGCGAATTAAACAAGAAACTACAAGAGCGGTTGATGTTAGAAAAAGACTTACATAATGCAATTAAAAATGGAGAAATGTTGTTGCATTATCAACCCCAAGTTTGTCTACGTACTGGGAAAATCATTGGAGTAGAAGCTTTATTGCGGTGGTATAGTCCAATTCATGGTTTTGTTTCTCCCGCGAAATTCATTCCTATTGCCGAAGAAACTGGTTTAATTATTTCTATAGGTGAATGGGTATTGCATACTGCTTGCGCCCAAAATCGTAGCTGGCAATTAGCAGGATTACCACTAATAAAAATGGCAGTTAATATATCATCAAGGCAATTTAAAGAGCAAAATTTAGTAGAGATTGCTACTCAAGTTTTGCAACAGACGGGCTTAAAAGCTAATTATTTAGAGTTAGAAATAACTGAGAGCTTAATTATCGACAATATTCAACAAGTAATTAATACGATGAATCAGTTGCACGATATGGGTATTAGTTTATCGTTAGATGATTTTGGCACGGGTTATTCATCGTTAAATCATTTAAAAAGGTTGCCAATTGACCTACTCAAAATAGACCAGTCTTTTGTCCGCGAACTAACAATTGGTTCCGATGACGCAGCGATTGTTAAAGCAATTATTTCTCTAGCCCACAACTTGCAATTAAGTGTCATTGCTGAGGGGGTAGAGACTGAAGCGCAACTAGACTATTTACGAAGAAATGGCTGCGATCAAATTCAAGGTTATTATATTAGTCGTCCTGTGACTGCGGAAGCATTAGTCAAGCAGTTGCAGCAAGAAAAAGAAGTAAGCTGTAATATTAATAATTTAGCTGTAGCAGCTTGAAAACTTCATCAATTTTTAGCTAAAAGAATTTGCTTGACGATCGCAATTTGCTGACGATTAAAAGCAGCTTTTTGGAGATGTTCTAGAAAAACAACGTTATTGTACCTAGGATCTAGATTTAAAGCTTGACGATAAGTTAGTTTTGCCGATGGGCGATCGCCTAAATTCCAGTAAGCGATCGCTTTAGCAACCAAAGGATGAGGATTACTAGGTTCAAGTTTTGCCGCATTGGTAGCCGCCACAACCGCCAAACTATACAGTTTTAATTGATGTAAAGACAGACTTAAGTTGTAGTAAGCAATCTCATTATTTGGTTTAATTATTGCTGCCCACGTATGAGTAGCTACCGCCGCCGTGATATCGCCATTTACTAAGTACACAATTCCTAAAGCATTGAGGGCGGGGACATATTGCGGATCGTTATAAATTACTGGTAACAAAGACTCGGCGGCGGCTTTTTCTTGACCTGCTAAATGTTGAGTCCAGCCTAGTAGCACGCGCCCAGAGGCATTTTGCGGTTCAAGTTGAACGGATTTTTTCATTGCTGCGATCGCATCGTCGTAACGTTCATTAGCCCGGTAAGATAAGCCAATAGAGCGGTATTCACCAGCAGAAGTAGCGGCAAAAACTGGTTCAAACCCAAGCATTGCAGCAGTCAAAAGAGAAAAATAGATACTTTTCCAGTAGTTGAACATAAAACTATTGTGGTGTTAGCAAAATCATTGTAGAGACGTTGCAATGCAACGTCTCATTGCCAAAATTTCTACTTACCCTTCGCCGCGCAGTTTATCAAGTACGCCGCGATCTTCTAAAGTAGAAGTATCGCCAGTGATTTCTTGCCCTGATGCCAAGTTTCGCAATAAGCGCCGCATAATTTTACCTGAACGAGTTTTAGGCAAAGCGTCGGTAAAACGGATAACTCCCGGACGGGCGATCGCGCCAATTTCTTTAACTACGTGCTGTTTAAGTTCTTTACTTAGTTTGTCACTAGGGCTGTAAGTGCCTTCGAGAGTAATAAAAGCAACTATCTCCTCGCCTTTAATTTCATCGGGCTTGCTGACTACCGCAGCCTCGGCTACGGCAGGATGAGACACTAAAGCCGACTCAACTTCCATCGTTCCTAGGCGGTGTCCAGAGACGTTGAGTACATCATCTACTCGTCCCATTACCCAAAAATAGCCATCCTCGTCACGTCTTGCGCCATCTCCAGCAAAATAAACATACTGCCCATTAGTGGGGGGTAGATGCTCCCAATAAGTGCGCCGGAAACGCTCATCATCGCCGTAAACTGTCCGCATCATCCCCGGCCAAGGGTGGCGAATAACTAAGTAACCCCCTTCGTTATCGCCTACGGGATTACCTTCAAGATCGACTACATCTGCCATAATTCCAGGGAAAGGACGAGTAGCGGAACCTGGTTTAGTTGCGATCGCACCCGGCAAAGGCGTAATCATAATCCCGCCTGTTTCGGTTTGCCACCAAGTATCGACAATCGGGCATCTACCGCCGCCAACTACTCGTTGATACCAGATCCAAGCTTCGGGGTTAATCGGTTCTCCTACTGTCCCTAATAGGCGCAACGAAGATAGATTTCGGGCGTTGGGCAACTGTTCGCCCATTTTAATAAAAGCTCTAATTGCTGTAGGGGCGGTATAGAAAACTGTAACGCCGTACTTTTCAATTACATCCCACATACAACCAGGATTTGAGGCACGGGGAGCGCCTTCATACATTAGCGTAGTTGCACCGTTAGAAAGTGGCCCGTAAACTATATAACTGTGTCCTGTAATCCATCCCACATCGGCAGTACACCAGTAAACATCTGTGTCTTGCAGGTCAAAAATCCATTTTGTCGTAATGTGGGTGTAGAGGTTGTAGCCGCCCGTTGTGTGTACCACTCCTTTAGGCTTTCCCGTACTTCCAGAAGTGTAGAGTACAAACAGCATATCTTCGCTGTCCATTGGTTCGGCAGGACAGTCAGCAGACACAGTTTTTTGCAATTCGTGCCACCAAAAATCCCTCTCTGGCTGCATTTCTACCGATTGCTTTGTCCGTTGCACTACTAAAACGCTAGTAACAGTGGGTACAACATTATTAGCTAAAGCTTTATCTACTTGTTCTTTTAGAGGCACGATCGCACCTTTACGCCAACCACCATCGGCAGTAATGACTACTTTAGCCTCGACATCAATTAATCTGTCGCGCAAAGCTTCAGCACTAAAACCGCCAAAAACTACGCTATGAGCCGCGCCTATTCTGGCACAGGCTAACATGGCGATCGCAGCTTCCGGGATCATCGGCATATAAATTCCCACGCGATCGCCTTTAACGACTCCCAATTGCTTTAAAACATTGGCAAACTGACAAACTTCAAGGTGCAACTGGGCATAAGTTAGGGTACGCGAATCGCCGGGTTCTCCTTCCCAAATTAACGCCGCTTTATTTTTGCGCCAAGTTGTCAAATGACGATCTAAGCAGTTGTAAGAAATATTTGTTTTACCGCCTACAAACCATTTAGCAAAAGGTGGCTGCCAATCTAATACGGTATCCCACTTTTGAAACCAGTGTAATTCTTGTTCGGCAAGTTCTGCCCAAAACTTTTGGGGATCGCTGTTTGCGCGATCGCATAATTGCTGATACTCCTCTAAGCTTTTAATTTGGGCATTTTGGGAAAACGCCGCCGTTGGAGGAAATAAGCGCTTTTCTTGCAAGATTGATTCAATATTTGACTCTGACATATTTTTTGCCGTAATCGTCTTTGCTCAAAAATATTGTGAACCCATAGTTGCACTAATTAGTTTTGAGTTTCGTTAAGTATCGGTGCATTCTGCCCTAATACTATGGCAATGGTCTTTTAAATTAGGATATTAGTAATCCGCAATTGGTGCTATGGTTTCTATTGCTCGTAAACATTTGCTTGAGGATATTCCCCGCTTTCTTGTCGCTCAAGCTGGAATTATGTTTGCTGTGAGCTTAGTTACAATTCAAACAGGAATTTTTAACGGTTTTACGCGCTCTACAGCGCAGTTAATGACCAATTCTTCGGCAGATATTTGGGTAGCGTCGGAAAATTTGGTACATCTTGAACTAACTTTACCAATTCCTCTAACTAATTTAAGTCTTGCTCGCCAAGTTGTAGGAGTAGAAAGCGCTGAAGCCTTGATTGTCAAAACTGGTGTATGGCGTAACAACAATGAGATTTCTTTAGCTAGAATTATTGGATTTGACCCTAATGGGCAGCTATTTATACCTCAAAATGTTACTCAAGGAAATATCACTAAACTCAAAGATCCATACACAGCAATAGTAGATACTTCTAACTTAGAGTCTTTAAATCTCAATAAAGTTGGCGATCGCGCTGAACTTAGCACTTTATCTATTGAATTAGTCGGTTTAACTAAAGGCAATCGCTCGATTATTTCCAATCCTTATATATTTACATCTTTAGAAAACGCCAACGCCTATGCTAATTCTGGGCAAACCACTAATTTATCCTGTCGATTGCCATCAGACTCGGAAGACCTTAAATGTACCAATAGCTACATCAAAGCCGATCCTAATGCTATTGCCCCTAAAAGGCTAACTTCCGCAGATACAATTACTTTTGTCTTAATTCGAGCCAAAAAAGGGCAAGATTTAGCGGCATTGAAGCAAAGATTAATTGCCGCTTTACCCAATACTAGCGCCTATACTCATGCCGAATTAATGCAAAGAACTCAAGCTTTTTGGCAACAAAGGACTGGTATTGGTTTTATTTTGGCTTTGGGTGCAGTGGTAGGTGTAATCGTTGGGGGTATTATTGTCGGACAAATTCTTTACGCCTCAGTATCCGATCGCCTCAAAGAGTTTGGAACTTTAAAAGCAATGGGTGCGTCCGATCTTACTATCTATAGTGTAATTCTCGAACAAGCTTTATGGATGGCAATTTTGGGCTACTTGCCAAGTATGGCGCTTTGTTGGGGGGTGTCGGCTTGGACGCTGGCAAGTCAGGGAATCTTGATTTTAATTACACCTACTATTGCGATTTCTGTTTTGGGAATCACGGTAGTAATGTGTGTAGGGTCGGGAGTTTTTGCGATTCAAAAAGTTATGCACCTCGATCCAGCGTCAGTATTTAAGGCTTGATTGCCAAAATTTTTTTGATTGCAACAAATCTGAATTTTTGCCTAATAAAGTATGCCAGAAGGTAGAAGTGTCCACACTTATTAGTTGCTAAGAGCGGACAAAAGTAATAATAGTTAATAAACTCTCCCATAGAGGCACAATTTTAGTCGGTTCTTCAAGATAATTAACCAAAAATAGTGAATAAATGACTGCTGCTAAGTTTAAAAATTTTCCTAATCAAATTGAAGCTCTAGGTATTGATTTGGTTACTACCCAAAGTAAAGCAATTGTTGCTAAGGGTGTGGAAATGGAGTTTAAATCTCAAAAACGATGCTTTCAAATATTGAAAGGTATAGATTTAGCAATTCCTAAAGGCAATATTCAGTTACTAATGGGCCCATCGGGTTCGGGTAAAACTACTTTACTCTCTATTTTGGCTGGGTTGATGACACCAACTAGAGGGAAAGTAAGTTTATTAGGTGAAGATATTACCAGTATGTCTCGCCAAAAATTAGCAAAATTTAGACAGCAAAATATTGGCTTTATTTTTCAAAATTTCAACTTATTTCCTGCACTCACCGCCAGCGAAAATATTGAAGTGGCGCTTAATATTCAAGGAATAAATAGAAAAGCTGCAAAGGATCAAGTACAGGTACTATTAGAGCAAGTAGGCTTAGAAAATCAGTCAGAGCAAAAACCCAGCGATTTATCTGGGGGACAAAAACAACGAGTAGCGATCGCGCGTGCTTTAGCAGGTTCTCCTCAATTAATTATGGCAGACGAACCAACGGCGGCGTTGGATTCAAAAAGCGGACATTCGGTAATTCAATTATTGCGTTCTTTAGCGAAAGAGCAAGGTTGTACAGTGCTGATGGTGACGCACGATCCGCGTATTATTGATGTCGCTGATAGCGTTACTTATTTGGAAGATGGGACGCTTAAAGAGTAACTAATTCTTTTAAAGTTTCTGTCACCGAACGGGGTTGCCAATCTAATTCGGTACGGGCTTTAATAGCATCTACTCTGACGCAGCGATCGTATATATAATGCACTCTTTCCCGGCTTAGAGGTGGTTGAAATTTAAATAACCTCCCTAAAGGATCTAACAGGTTTCCGGCAAGCCTAACTAGCCATTTAGGTGCTTCGCGGGGTGCGGGAATGCCTGTAAAGCTTGCCATAGTTGCAAACATTTCCTTCGTTGTTAAGTCTCCGGCGGAAATAATGTATTTGTCTCCATTAATGCCTTTTTCGGCGGCTAGAATCATCGCGGTTGCTAAGTCGTCAACATGAACAATGCCTGTAACGCGACTTCCTCCCGCCCACAGTTTTAGCCTTCTTTTGATAAATTGCTGCAATATGGGGCGAAAATGTGGATCGTCTGCGCCAAAAATGCCGGAAGGCAAAATGCTTACTACGGGCAATCCTTGGGATGCAAAACTATCGACTAATTCTTGAGCAAGGTACTTTGTGCGATCGTAAGCTGAAGAAAAGCCTTGTTGAGTACGTTTAAAGCCTTCATTAATAGTTTGCCCTTGAGTATCGCCAAATATGCCGATGGTACTGCAATAAACTATTTTACTAACCCTGCAAGCAAATGCAACTTCTAACACGGTGCGGGTTCCTGCTACGTTTACTCGCTCCATTTCTTTTTCGTTGACAATTCCTAGTTCTACATAGGCGTCGGTATGAAAAACCGCATCTACCCCTGTCATCGCTTGCTGTAAGGCGGCGGAATCTGTAATGTCTCCATAGACTAGCTCAACGTCACAATTAGCCAAACGATCGCAATTGCTCGATTTTCTAACTAAACCGACAACGCGATCGCCATTATTTGCTA
>CAJQOK010000061.1 GCA_905479905.1 uncultured Aliterella sp. | reverse complement strand
AGCCAATAATAAAGAAGTTGGTATGAGTTTTAACCCTTAAGCCGTGAATACTGCAACTATTCCCTCACTTTTTGTCTTGACTTTGGTGTTAGCAACAGGCTTGTTTTTCTTTATTCGCGCCTCTGCTAAAGATCGTACCGAACAAGTAGAATTAATCTCTCAGCAACCGGAAGCCGCCTTAATGGCCCAACTACAAGAGTATTTTGACCGCCGCGCCTATCGCGTTGAAAGTCTAAATCAAGAAAATAACTCTGTTACTTTTACTGGTTTAGTTAGACCTAGTATTTTTCTAGCAATTTTGCTGACAATCCTTGCCAGTGCTGGTATTTTTAGCTTAATCTTAGCGCTGTCCACCTTGTTTCCCAATTTGGGTAAAGTCTTGCTGTTGTTACTACTTGCTTCCCCCATCGCAGGGATTTTTTATTGGAGAAAAGCTGGTCGTACTGAACAAGTATCTTTAAAATTGCAACCTTCAGGCGATAAGGATGTGTCAATTTGGGTTAAAGCCCACCGTGATGAAATTCTTGAACTACGCCAAGCTATCCCTTTCACAGAGGCGAGAATTCGCCAATAATCATTTATTCAACAAAAAATTACCCCACCCAAACATAATTGTTTGAGTAGGGTTACAATTTGACTAAAATTAATTTTCACACCCTGGTACTTTCGATAAAAAACCTCAAAATCAATATCTTAAAGGATTTATAGCCGATTAATACCACTTAATTTATTAACATTGCCTTACTTGCGAATGGTAACCAATTCCTTTTCTGTAGGACTTTCTAAAAACCGCAGACTAGGAAACAAAAAATGATTCTCTTCAACGTACTGCGCCCCAAATAACCCTTTTTCTGCCCAAAAGTAACGATCAGTCGTGTGTTCGTTCCGTTTGACAAGTAGCAAGGCTGGCGGTAAGATTCCCTCCGCTTGAATATATTTTCGGGCGGCGGTTACAGGCTTATCTTCCCCACTTTCGATGCTAAATTGAGGTACGTGTTCCAGGAT
Source organism: uncultured Aliterella sp. (assembly GCA_905479905.1). Lineage (GTDB taxonomy): Bacteria > Cyanobacteriota > Cyanobacteriia > Cyanobacteriales > Chroococcidiopsidaceae > Aliterella. Next base: position 1,567 of record CAJQOK010000061.1, on the reverse strand, counting down.
TCGGCGACCCTCTTGACGACGACGACTTTTCCGTTTCCGTCTTCTTGCCAACTCTTTGTCCTCCTCTTTAAACGAGTAAATATTGTAGTTATGGTTACAATTTACGTCGTCAGTATATCTTTCTGAATTTTTAAAATCAAGTTATGTTAAGCATTTGATACAAAGTTATCAAGATATGGTTAAAAACTGGTTTAAGGTTAAGAGGTTGTTTAATAAAGTTAACAATAGTTAAAGATGTGAGTTAGGAGTAAAGTTAGCCAATAGGATTGCGGCGAAAAAAATTCCATTGGCGCTGGAAACAGCTAATAGCTAGATTCTCTTGTTAATATGAGGCAAAAGTCTTGTTAGTGTGGGCAAGCCGAATAAGTTTTAGTATGTAAAGAATGCTGACCAGTGCTGATTTTGTTGCTTTATGTCAAGTCCAAGTTGCTACGCTCACCCAAAGATTAGGAGCGGTATGGAGCATTGTGTATTTAACTGAGGAATTGGCAGAAAAAGAAAGCAGCCAAGCAAAGTTAATTCCCGTATTTGCTTATCCTGATTTAGCCGCTTGGCAAAAAGCAAAAGCCGCCGGAGGGATGCTATTGCCAGAGGCGGGGGAGAATACGCCAAAAATACTCCCAAATAACGCGCCTACCCCTGTACCTTTGCCTGCAAGAGAATTTTGGCAAGACAAAACACCGATGCAGCCTTTGAGCCTGACTAGACAAATTGTATTGCCTTTAGTGTATGAAGGGTTGTTGACGGGGTTGCTAGTAACGGGGAGAGAAGATCGCCCCTGGAATGAAACCGAGCGTAAAGAAATTGAAACTATTGCTCAAACTTTAGCGATCGCCCATTCAATTGATCGGCGCAGAGAATGGGTAGAACAGCAACTAATCAAACAGCAAAATTTACAGCAGCAGCAAAGAGACTTATTAGATAACTTATTGCACCAATTCCGCAATCCGTTAACGGCATTGCGAACCTTTGGAAAGCTATTGCTCAAACGCTTTACACCTGAAGATGCTAACCGAGGCGTAGCGGACAATATTGTCAGGGAAAGCGATCGCCTGCAAGAATTGCTCAAACAATTTGATCGGGCTATAGATTTGACAGTAGATGATTTAGAACCACAGAAAGCTTTAACATCTAAGCTAAAGCCCCTGCCTTTATTACCTGCCGCCAGTAGCAACCAATTATTTGTAGGAGCTATATTAGCGCCCCTAGTAGAATCAGCAAAAGCAATCGCGTTAGAGAGAGATTTACAACTATACGCAGAAATCCCGGCAAATTTAGCCGCCGTTAAAGCTGACGAAAGGGCATTGCGGGAAGTATTGAGCAATTTGATTGATAATGCTTTGAAATACACCCCCAAAGGAGGGCAAATTAATATTTGTGCTGGGCTTACGCGCCCTAGCTTTCAAGGCGTGGCAGTTAGCGATACTGGAGTAGGAATTCCTACGGGCGATTTAGAAAAAGTATTTGAGCGTCATTATCGAGGAGTACAGGAAAATTCGGCAATTCCCGGTACAGGATTGGGCCTTGCGATCGCCCTTGAATTGGTAGAACAAATGCAGGGTGAAAT
>CAJQOK010000060.1 GCA_905479905.1 uncultured Aliterella sp. | reverse complement strand
ATCACCGATGCTCTAGCTGCGGTCACTACCCAAGATATCATCGGTTGGTTTACCCATTGCTGTTGCTATATTTTACCCAACTGAGAACCGCTGTAAGTTCGCACCCATCTTATTTCCAAAACTTGTTTGTTTCAATTATTCTAATATTTCTTTAAGAAACGAATTATCCCTGAACCTCAACGGTGTCCCTTTTGCAATAGTCGAGTGTCTTTAATAGACAGCGCTAAAGTATTTGGCTGTAGCTACGGATTTATCTACCTATGCGATGCCTATCCCAGATGTGATGCCAGGGTGAAATGTCATCCCAGAACAATTATTCCGATGGGAACTCTAGCCGACAGAGAATTACGAAGATGGCGTAGTTTGGCTCATCGCAAGGAAAGACCCCTTGTGGCAGTCTGGTGTTTTCTCTAGCCGTCAAGCTGCCTATAAATGGTTATCGAAGGCAATGAAACTACCTTTGGAAAAAACTCATGTGGCTATGTTCAACATCCGGCAGTGCCAAAAGGCGATAGCCGTCCCAAGCGCAAGGGTTAGGGCTTCGCACTTATTGAGAGTTTTGTTAACAGTCGGCAGCACGTCAGAACAAAAGTAACCACTCGTTGTTAAGGAGAGTAAATAATGAAATACAAACCAATCGCCATAACTCCCCGATCAGGGATTCGACTTACTAGCCGTATGGGAAAAAGATGGGAGAAAGTGGTACTTATTGCAACTGGCACGTCCGAAGAAGTGCGATTGCTTCCAGCACTGCCGTAGGCAATCACTCTAGCGCAAGAAAATCCTCATACGAGATTAGTTTTTCCAACATCTATCGATCCGAATCGCTTGAGTAGACAGAGCCGTAAGTTCAATAGTTTAAAGCAGTAAGCACGTTTTCAGTAATTATTAATTGTAGCTTTAGGATAAAATAGCTGCTGAAAAAAAGAACATTTTACTGCTGAAAACTTAAGATACAAATCTAAAAGCATAGGTACAATAATTTGATTTGTTTGCTAATCAACGCTATTAACTAATGATACTATCAGGCTAATAGTATGCCAGGTAATAAAGGATTTCTTCTACTCAAATCAAGACTCACTAAAGTTGTACAACAAGAAGTTTTAGCCGCAGCTAGAGCAGTTGTGAAGCAAGCGCCATTGTTTCGACCAACAATGTCAAGCGGTCAATCTTTCAACTATTCAATGACCAACTGCGGCGATTTGGGATGGGTCGCCGATAGGCACGGATATCGCTATCAGCAAGTTCATCCGCACACTTTTAAGGCATTTTCAGCTATTACCAGGTGATTAAAGACCTGGTAATAGCAATAGCCAAAGAAACAGGAAACAATGATTTTCATCCTCAATCCTGTTTAATTAATCTTTATGGTAAAGGCGAAAAATTGGGGATGCACCGAGACAATACCGAGGAGAATTTATCTGCGCCAATAATATCAATCTCTCTGGGTGATACTGGGATTTTTGTTTTGGGCGGTAAACTGCGTACCGATAAAACTAGGCAGTATATTGTCCAAAGTGGGGACGTAATTGTTATGGGCGGTGAGAGCCGAAACTTCTTTCATGCTTTTAAAGGAACTGTACCTAATACCAGTAATTTGCTGAAGAACGGCGGTAGATTAAACTTGACAATTAGACAGGTAAACTGAGAGCTATCCATTACTAATAATTGTTAATTTTATTTTTATTAATAATAAATAGCTTAACTTATAAATCGGTTTGTTATATTATTAAGTCAGTTAATTATCGCCTTTGTAAAAAGTTGTTAGAGCGCAGTCTCCAGTACAGAACTTTGTAAGAAGTTGCTAACGCAGGGAAAATACGACATCAAAAATTACTCGGCACTCTCTACACGCCGAACACACAGAAAGGATTTCTATCATGTCTACACAAGAATTACTGACGTTTCTGTTTAACGCAATCCCATTAGGCTTCATAATCATCGCATCAATGGATTTTGGCACAAGATTAGTTACCGCCTACAAACAAGTTTCCATCGCAATAGATTTGCCCTTAACTAATACACATTCGCCAAGCGGTCAATTACGCAATAGCGGTAAAACAACAAGAATTAGGTCAACTGCCCGATCCTTGGTTACTGCCAGTACAAGACAAAGGAGAAATAGTACCCTTAACTAATTTAGCTCAAGGAGAACAAAAGCATTTACGTTTGCTACCTCCAGCTAAAATAATCAATGTTTTTAATCTCAAACTTGAAGATTTGTTGAGAGGGTTAGACTTAGATAAGCTAAAGTTGCGGCAGGCTAGAAAGGTAGCGAAGGTACTGGAGATAGCTCAGAAAGTCAATAGGCGCGACCAGAAGCTTGCATTTTTAGTAAGTCAAATAAAAGCTAAGTTACAGCAAGAAACATTGCTGCAACCAGAGTTGATGAAGTTAGTAAATGAAGCTTTGTTAGCTAGTTAAGTAGATTGAGTGGACTACTCTGCTATCAGTGTCAGGGTTAGTCCACTTGTAAGAATATAGAAATTAGAGGTGTTCCTAATGAGTAATGGAAAAGAGGAAGTGCTAACTTCATGCGAAAAATGTCAATATTACTTTGGCAATAATGCAATACATTGTGCAGTTCATCCCTATGGCAAAACATCAAGTTTTTGTAGTGATTGGCAGCAAAAACCTATCAGTTCACAAGAAAACAATTTAATGAATAATGAATTGAGAGCAAAAAGTTTTGTTTACCAAAAGGCTGTTGCTATGACATTAAATATAACTTTTATAGTTTTGTGCGGTTATGGGTTGTGCCAGGGCATAAAATCAATTATTAATGATGGTGAAAAATACAATAAATTCAACCAAGGGTGTAAAATTTTCTTAGAAAAAGCAGGTTATGCAGGAAATATCGGTGTAGCACGA
>CAJQOK010000059.1 GCA_905479905.1 uncultured Aliterella sp. | reverse complement strand
AAAGGGAAAAAACAGGGGATGGGGGAAAAGTTAAATCAAATAGACAAATATTGGAGTTATCCCAACAACTAGCTCAGTCTCTCACGGACGCTCTAAAACCAGTATTTGCTTCTTTTGTGACAGAAACTAAATCTGTCTTATCGGAAATTAAGGAGCGCTCATTTTTAGCTGATAGTCAAGACAAAACTAAATCACTATCAAGGCAACGAAGTAAACAAGCTGTACCTTCTATGGACAGGGATTTAACGGACGACTCAATAAGCTATCCAATCAAGGCTCAGGAACCGTGCAAATTAGAGGGATATTCGCAGTTTGTAGAAGAATTAGCGCGAGTTCTTAATGAACCCGTTGAGAGTTTTTGGTCTAATTCAAATCTGACTAATGCGTTGAATCAGAACCCTAGCAGTATTGAGCAAGCGATGCTGTATTTCAAGCAAGCGTTGGCTACTTGGAAAAAGAAGCCAGGGTTAGGTTTATTTATCTCCGCAGTTAAAAAAGGACTTAAGCCTGTTCCAACTAAGCCAGGGGGCGGATGGGGTGATTGGGCAAGCGAGGCAATGAAGCGGCAACTAATGCAGTTTTCCTGTTCCCATGAAGGGGACATCATGGTCTATTTTGCCAATGGCATTCAAAAGCTATGGAGTGAAGTGAAGCACCTTGACTGGGCAGAGCTTGAGGCAATGGTGGCTGATTCAAGTAATGAGGCTTGCAGCGCCTAAAAACCGTTGAATGAGTTGAATAAGGGCTAATTAATTCCCTTTGTTTTTAGCAAAACTAGATTTTGACTGGCTCAACAATCATGATTAGTGTCACAGAAAACATAAAAAAGCTGACTTGGCAAGAAAATCAACTGCATAGCAGTCTAGACAACCTGCGTGGACAACGAAGTAAAGTAAAGGAACATAAACAGCTTGCTCAAGAGTTGTCAAGGGTAGTAAGTAAGCGCCAAAATTTACAGGATTGGGCTATTTTTGAACTTGGAATGCCCGTCCACCGCCTTAATTCACCCTTACTTGGAATTGTCGAGCAATTGAAAATCACTCCTGGGGGCATGGGTGAAGTTTGGGTCAGTTGGGATGGCTTATTACAAATCCCAGAACAGCCAAATATGCTACAGATCGATGGTGCGGCGATAGCAAAAATTATTGCGGTGGGAGATCGCATAGAAATCGTTGAGGGTCATGAAGAAGCTGGCAAAATCTTTTCTGTAGAGCGGTTATTAGCGCGAGGAGCGGTAGAAACGACCGAGGAGATGGTTTTTGAGCGCGAAGAATGGCAGAAAGTTGAAGAAGCTGATCAAAAACTTGTACAGACTAAGATTGAGGGCGATGAGTATTTAATACATAACGGTAGTTTCAGCCAGGAACCGCAAATGGTTACTGAGCCAACAGAAGAATCAGGCAGTAAAACGTCGGAAACCACAATCACGGTTAATACGACTGCTACTCAAATTGAAGAATTAACAGAAGACGAGGAAAAAGAGCGGTATCGGTTGGAACGAAAGGTAGAACGAGCGTTCTATGAAGCAGGAACAGCACTAAGAGGACTTCGAGATCAGAAACTTTATAGGAGTACACATCGGACTTTTGAGGAGTATTGCTATGAGCGCTTTGGGATGCAACGAGCTTATCCTTATCGGCTGATGGACGCTGCCTCTGTCGTAGATAATTTGTCGCCAATTGGCGACATTTTGCCTACAACTGAATCACAATGTAGACCGTTGGCACGCTTAGAAATAAATAACCAATGTGAAGTATGGCAGCAAGCCGTAGAAGAAGCTGGTGGCAAAGTTCCCACGGGTCGCATTGTTCAAGGCATCGTGCAACGCCTCAAAGAAAAACCTTTGGTTAAAGCTAGTGACTTTTGCGCTGTTGGCGATGCGTTTATCCTAACTAGACTAGAGGGGGCTGAACGAAAATATAATGGCTGCTGGGCGGTCGCATCGGAGCTAAGAGAATTTACAGTAGTAGTTGACGTTTATGACGGAGAGTTTGCTGTGAAGCCTGAAAATCTCAACCCCATTGATTTACCAGAGGTACGCCGACAACTGCCAGAAACACTCAAGCGGATAAAGCGATTGCGAAATAATGCAGAAATGCTGGATCGGGGTGTTTATCACGCGCTTGAAGGCTTAGGACGACAAATATATCTGACGGAATTTGAAGCTGACTTGTTAACATTTATGGAAGAGCGTTATGGAATTGATGACTGAACTAGAGCAACGATTTAAGAAATCTACCCAACTCCCAGTTATTTACACCGCTGTGGGTTGGGTAGCAGGCATCTTCCATCCCGGAAAGAAAAAGTTTCAAGGAGTATTAGTTACAGAAGACGGGCAAAGAATTGATGCCAAGCTTGATTGGTATTTGGCTCATCAAATTAAAAAACGACAAAAACTTGAGGAGACACCCGATGACTGGTTACAACAGGTACATCGTTGGAAAGTTTACCCTCGCACTGACCCCTTGCGTTTTGACTTAATGCAGGTAGGACAAATAGAAGACACACTTGAAAATAAAAAGCGAAGCTCTTTGAACTCACCAGCTTCCCTTGATAAATTTCGGGTAGTAGGAGAAATTAAGGAAATCCTTGAAAAATCAGTAATTGTCAGGGTTCGGCGCAATTCGCAACTACCGCTAAATGGAAGACAACATAACCAATCAACATTTTTAAAGCTCAAAGGTATATTGCCCACCGCAGAAAGGGGAGAAATTTGGGAGTTGCAAGTCCGGCGAAACAGTAAGGTGCTGGCTATTGCTAAAGGAAAAATATATGTTCCAAGTGCTGAAGAAGAGGAATTATTTAAGAAGATCCTCTCGCAGAGCGTCAATCAATCAGTTGTTGCCAATCCATTACCTGATGAAGTGGCAACAACTGTAGTAGAAATAAACGTTGATAAAACGGTCACTGCCCATGCGTCAGCGTCCGAGAGCTAGAAAAGAGAAGGTGCGCGAAGCACAAAATAGAATTGAATCGTCGCAGCAAACATCGCCTGCAATCAAAGAGGCAAAACAGAAAAAGGTAAAACTAGCTAATCGCGGAGTCAATTCGCCCGAAGTTTTAGCGATTAATACCGCAACCCCACTACAAGAGCAAAAATCACGCTTCAGTGTCCAAGTTAACGGTCAAGTATTTATCGGGTTTGATAGCGTCACTCTAAATAGAAGAATGTTGTATGTCGATGGCAAGACTGTGGCTCAAGCTAAACTGGCGGTGGTCTTGGGGCAGCCTATAAAAATGAGCGCGGACGGTTCGGTAACTAAAGGGAATAACCAAGCCGTTTTAATTAGTAAGTAAAGTAAAATTCGATAGTGTTGTTGAGGCTTTAGGCAGGTTTAAATATCTGTTAGCACATCAGTAAAAAGATTGAAGATTACTGGCTTTACTTTGTGAGAAAATAGCTCTTGAGAATAAGACTTTTCAAGAATAATGCGCCTCCTGTCCGCCAGTGAAATCGTTACGCTCAAGCTAACTGAGCCTGTCCCTTTGAGCAATCATCCTGCCGCAGTTTATCTTGGCTCGTTAACGGTAGGATCGGAAAGGGCAATGCGTTCTGCGTTAAATCAAATTGCCTCATTATTGACGGCGGGAGAATGTGATGCTATGACTTTAGACTGGTCG
>CAJQOK010000058.1 GCA_905479905.1 uncultured Aliterella sp. | reverse complement strand
TGCATCTGCGCGCCGGAAAAGATCATTACTCCACCAGGTTGAGCAACAATTCTTATCTGGGGATCGATTTCCATTGGTTCTTCGGCGTGGGGTTGCTTGCGCGTATCTCTTTTGATATGTTGAGCGGCGTTTTTGCGGTTTTCCTTGTTCCATTCATAATAATTGTAACCACTGGAGCCATTTTTTATAGGCTGGCTCCAATAGCGGGGATGGAAAGCCATAACATTATCTGGTTCAACATCATAAATAGGAAACCACCAGTTTAGCTGACAAGCAGGCGCAGAATACCAAGTATCGCGATGAGGATGGAAGGCGTAAGCAATTCCAGAAGTTAGGTAGCTGTCACTGGTAGAAGTTCTCATGCGCGGTACGTCGAAGTAAGTTTTATTCAAGTCACAACCTAGTTCGCTCAAAATTAAGAGAAGAAATTGCTTTGACTTGGGATGATGAATAAATGCTGGCTTCAGTTTAGCCAAAATTGCGGCATATTCCTCGACAGAGAGGCTATATTGTGCCTTTCGTGGATCTAATGGACCAAAAGCTTCCTTAATCATCTCGCGGGCAAATTCAATCATAGAAGTCGCACTTGGACAAGTAGAATAAACGAATAACTGTCCGTTGTATAAATGCTGTTTCCTATTTTCATCGCTTAACTTAGGATCAAAAAAAATTGAGTTCATTGTGATTATCTCCTAGCAATTTAAGCTGTTGCACTGAATAAGTAGGTTGAATACATAACTTACTGGCTTAGTCGCCCTAGTTATTAACTAAAACAAGTACTTAATGCAGCCTTGCATTTCGCCTACTCTCCAACCCAAGCGACGCACCCAACTAAATAGTTCTGCTTTGTTGCGGATTTTTAGCAACCCTCCTAATAAATGCCTAACGCTTTGATTTGGTTTTTAAGCTAAAAAACTTAAACTAAAACTGCTAATAACTCATAAGTATGCAAGTTTACAACTTGGAAGCTGGCGCTCTAGCTACTTGTCAGACCTTCCAATTCAGCGCCCACCAGCATCGACTCTAATAAAGACCAATTAGAGTCTTTATCAGCAATTTCACTGACTGGTAGTTGCCATTGAATCCCCAAAATTGGATCGTCGTAGCGCAACCCGCGCTCGTATCCTGGCGTATATAACTTATTCATTTGATACACAACTTCTGTATCATCGGTCAAAGTTTGGTAGCCGTGAGCAAACATTTCTGGGATGTACAGACTCCGCCGATTTTCGGCGCTTAACTCCACGCCAATATGAGCCAAGTAAGTAGGAGAATCTGGGCGCATATCCACAATTACGTCATAGATAGAGCCAGATGTACAGCGCACTAACTTAGCTTCGGCGAGGGGACGCTCTTGGTAGTGCATCCCCCGAATAGTTCCCTGTTTGTGATTAAAAGCGATGCTGCACTGAACATTTGTAACTTCTAAACCATGCTCAATAAATTCTTGGGCGCAGAAAGTCCGGGAAAAAAAACCGCGACTATCTGCTCTTGGCTCAATGTCGATAATAAACGCACCCTGTAAAATTGTGGTATTAAAAATCATGAAAAAACTTGCACCTCTGGAATTGGGACAACAAAACTTCCCCCCCACTCTCGAATAAACGATGTTTGGGAAATAATTTCATTTTTGAGATTCCAAGGCAAAATTAGTAAGTAATCTGGCTTAGTTTCTTTGATATGGTCGGGGTGCATAATTGGAATACGAGTACCCGGTAAGTGCAAATTTTGTTTGTAAGGACTGCGATCGACGGTATAGTCAATAAAATCCGTTCCTACACCGCAGTAGTTTAACAGCGTATTGCCTTTAGCTGGCGCACCGTAAGCGGCGATTACTTTTCCTTGAGATTTTGCTTCAATTAAAAAGCTCAGTAGCTTGCGTTTTGTTTCCTTAACTTTTTCGCCAAAACTTAAGTAAGGTTCTAACTTATCTAACCCGGCGGCAATTTCCTTTTCTTTTAGCTTAGTAGCGCGATTACTCATTTGGCGACTTCCCCCCTCGTGCTGCCCATAAATCCGCAGCGATCCGCCGTGAGTCGGGATTTCTTCGACATCAAACAAGGTTATTCCATGAGATGCGAAAATTTCGCTAACCGTTAAAAATGAATAGTAGGAATAATGCTCATGATAAATAGTATCAAACTGATTTTGCTCCATCAGTTGCAATAAATGGGGAAATTCCATTGTAATAATGCCCTTTGGCTGCAAAACAATTTTCATTCCTCCAACAAAATCATTCAAATCTGGGACGTGAGCTAATACATTATTTCCTAGTAATAAGTCTGCTTGTTTCCCATCAGCTACCAACCCTTTAGCCGTTTCTACGCCAAAGAATTTAACCAAGCTAGGGATGCCTTTTTCCTCCGCTACTTTTGCTGTATTTCCTGCGGGTTCTACTCCTAAAACCGGGATACCTTTTTCTTTGAAATATTGCAGCAAATAGCCATCATTACTTGCTATTTCAATTACTTGACTACTAGCATCAAATCCAAAGGTTTCTACCATCAAATCGGTATAAGCTTTGGCGTGTTTTAGCCAACTATCAGAGAAAGAGGAAAAGTAAGCGTAGTCACCATCTCCAAAAATATGTTCGGGAGATTCAAAGTCTTCTATTTGTACCAAAAAGCATTTTTCACAGACATAAGTATGCAAAGGATAAAACTTTTCGGCGCGGTGTAATTGCTCTTTACTTACGTAATCGTTGGCAATGGGAGAAAGTCCCAAATCAGCAAAAGTATGTTGCAGTGGGTAGTGACAAAAACGGCATTGAGTGGTCATAGCTTCGCTTGTAATTGGTAATTGGTAATTGGTGAAAAACTACTTAATCCAAAAGAAATCTCGATCAATTTGTTGAGTACGAATCAAATATTCCAATTGTTTTAAGCGCGTGAATCCTCTAGATAAAAAGTCCTCAGAAGTTAAATCGATTTGCTGGAATAGATTAAATAACTGTTCTGCACCGCGTTCCGCATTCCAATCGCACTTAAATCCAGGCAAATTTTTATTAATCTTCGCAAAATCGACTCGATAACTACGGTTATCTGAGCCATTTTCCCCAAAAGTTAGCTGACAACCAGTAAAAGTTTTAGCAATAATTTCCGCAACTTCTTTAACTCGATAATTATTTGCTGTATCACCAACATTAAAAATTTGGTTGTGGATAATATCGCGGGGTGCTTCTAACGCACAATAAATTGCTTTACAGATATCTAAAGCATGAACTAGAGGTCGCCAAGGCGTACCATCACTAATCATTTTAATTTCTTTAGTCGTCCAAGCAAGTCCTGATAAATTGTTCAACACAATATCAAAGCGCATTCTTGGCGAAGCACCAAAAGCTGTTGCATTCCGCATAAATGTAGGTGAGAAGTTGTCATCTGCCATTAGTTGCAAATCTCTCTCTACAAAGGTTTTACACTCGGCGTAAGCTGTTTGCGGATTAACAGGCGATGATTCGGTCACATCGCCTTCTGTTGCTACGCCATAGACGCTACAAGAAGACATATACACAAACCGTCGGATTCCCGCAGCTTTGGCTATATTTGCCAAGCGTACCGAGCCTTTATGATTAATATCGTAAGTAATTGT
>CAJQOK010000057.1 GCA_905479905.1 uncultured Aliterella sp. | reverse complement strand
GGACAGATTAACTATTGGATTGCATCTGTGGCTTTTAGTGCCAAAGAGCGATGTTTAGGCAATGAAGACGAAACCTTTGCGAACAAGTTGATAACCTTCACCAGAACGAGTCCCGAACTACTCCCGAACTACTCTAACTATTTTCACTGCTATAACTGAGGGCAAAGATTTCGCTAATTAAACCGACGTTCGGATAAATCCTGGAAAAGTGCAGTTTTTTACTAAAAGGAGGAAAGCTATGACACTTCGCTATCAAGGGGCTTTGTACGAATACGATTACGAGTACTGTCTATCGCAAATTAAAGCCCCTCCTCAGTCGGGGTTGCGCTATCGAGGTATCTTTTACAGCCGAGAAATACATATCCTGACTATTCACCAGCAATGAAACAATCAAAACTGCGTTTGAGTGGTTATTTCACTCATCAACTTTACCGTCTCGGCTGGCAAAACAAGCAACATTAACATCTTCGGCGCTGTCAGCGTTGGCTTGGGATCATTCCATCTACAAGGAGATTCCTATGTTGACACAAACTTCAGTTCAAAGCACACATATCTGAATAAATTATGTCCACTAATTCTCAGCACTCGATCTCAAAAGCATTTTTGCTGTTTTTCACCATCGCGATCGTTGGTAGTTCTGTTCTTTTTAGTTATTTGATTCTAGCAAACGTGTGTTCACAGCTAATAGCTAACAGCATCTACTACTACAAGGAAACGATGAGGCAACAGTTTATTACTCCGTAACAGCAGCCACTGAAGCTCGATAAATATATCAATTCAAGCAGGCTAACCTAAATAGTTAACCAATCCAACAATTTAACTTACAAAGAGTCTTAGTCATGAAACTCAACTCTCGCCGCAAAGCTTACAAAATTCCTGCTCCAATCAATCATGGTTCTAATTCTACGGAGCAGCCCAAAATCAAACTTACTTATAACGGGAATACCTTCGACTATATTCCGCGTCCTCCTGTAATAGTTTCTGAAGATGATAAAAAAGATTGGCCAACGGTAACTCTAATTTATCGAGGAAATGTTTTTGAGCGTAAACTTCCACCCCCCAAGCCTTATCAAAAGCCTCGTGTTATCAACTGGCGCCCGTGATTTGAACAACCATAGATTTCAATCAGCATTGGGGAGCCAGTGCGCCCGTCGGGTTTCCCGGATTGAAGCATGGGCGCGTTGATTTAGGGGGCGCTCTGAAAATAGTGCTTTCAATATCGGTACAAACACCAACTTTAGAACACCGCTTGACAATCAAAACATGAAAAAACAACATCCATTCTACGAAATCCTTGCCAAAGAAATTGCCTATGTATTTGATAATCCTGAGTTTGAGAATCCTGTAAACGAGTTTCTCCATTCTAAAGGGTACATACTTGACCAATCTTTTGACAAGCCAAATACCGGACTTCGCGCTTTTGGGTTGGTGCCAATTACTGCCCAGAAAACACCCATACTCGTGTTTGGAGGTTCAAGTAAAGCGATTGATGACATTACAAACGAATACCCTAAAGGAATTGGATTTAAGCAATTTACTGAAAATCGCGATGCGATCGCAGCATGGCTGAGCGACATCACGCAAGCAACTGGTCAAAGACCAAATATTATCGGACACTCTTTAGGAGGTGCGATTTCTCAAATTGTAGCAACAGAACTGATTGATTGGGTTGGAGAAGTTGTAACTTTCAGTTCTCCAGGCACAAGTCGTGAAATTGCAACTCAATTTGTTCAAAACGGAGGAGCTAACTTGAGCGTTACGCACTACATCATAGATGGCGACATTATCAGTCTTGCAGGAGAAGCTTTTATTGCTGGAACAGCAATTGTTCAATGCTTTACTGATTGTGCAATTAAACCACTCCATAACATAGACAAGCCTCAGAAAATCGCGCGCTTGTTGAGCAATCCTCCGCTTGGTTTTACTCAAACTGAAATTTCCCTAAAAGCTTTGAATCATCCTACCTTTACCTTTTTCAGTCCAGACTACCTAGAATTTTTGGCGGCATATTATGCCATCAATCCTGAAGTAGCATTGTGCCTCACTTCAAGAGGTAAGTTTGAAGCCTTAAGACAGTCAGGGTTTTCTTTGCAAAAAATTTCTTGTTGATGCGAGTGGAGAAATTAGCTTCTACTATGCTTGCCTATGTAAAAAATAATAAAAATTCGCACCCAGTGCGCTTTGCGGCAAAGCGCACTCATGTTGCAGTCGATAAAGTATTGAGGAGCAACATTTTGGAGCGTCATCACAACAACTAATAGAGATGTAAGACAGGAGCGAGATATGAGCGAGCAATCAAAACATCTTCAATCTGAAGATGTTTCTCAATCGGTACAGGTGTTGTGCTATCGGGGGGTATTTTACGTTCGAGAGCAGAAGTCGCCTAATTTAAGATTAAATAGTGCTGAAGTAGTACATACAAACAGTACACAGTTAGACCTAAGCCAGGAGAGTTCTGCAATGTATATTCAAAGGATAGGATTTTTATATAAGTTCTACTGCATGGGCTGGAAAAATGGCTCTCTTCAATACCTTCATCCCTTGCAACATTGGTTGTTTAGAATGTTTTTTTACTATCGTCTAGGCTATCATGAAGGGTCAGCGTGGAAGCAGCAACAACGCTAGGCTTTGTAACTTTTGCACGTAGAGAGGAGGCACAATCTCGCCTCCTCTCTACAAAGTTCTGAAGTTTTTTCTTTACGATACAAAGATAAATTTATGTTCAAACTTGCCGCTCAGGTAACTTTTTCTGACTCATTGCCATATCTAGCTATA
>CAJQOK010000056.1 GCA_905479905.1 uncultured Aliterella sp. | reverse complement strand
ATGCTACTACGTCCTCGACAATCCCACAATGGAGGATGGGGTATACGATCGCCTGTACCGAGAACTGCAAGAGTTAGAAACCCAGCATCCCGAATTAGCCTCCTCTGATAGCCCCACAATGCGAGTAGGAGAGAAACCCGCCACTGGATTTAGCTCGGTACAACACAAAATCACCCTATACAGCCTAGAAAATGCTTTTAATACTGAGGAGTTGCAAAACTGGGAGAAACGCTGGCAGCGTCAAGCACCTAGTATTGAAGTAGCCCAATATGTCTGTGAACTAAAAATAGATGGTTCCGCTTTAGCTTTAAGTTATGAAAACGGTCTATTGGTTAGAGGTGCAACTAGAGGAGATGGTGTATCTGGAGAAGATATTACCCAAAATGTGCGGACAATTCGCTCAATTCCACTCAAGTTACAGTTAGACAATTGCCCCTCTTTGGTAGAAGTTCGCGGTGAGGCATTTTTACCCTTAGATGTATTTCAACAGATAAATCAAGAAAGACTCGCCGCCCAAGAACAACTATTTGCTAACCCGCGAAATGCCGCCGCCGGGACGTTACGCCAGCTAAATCCCCAAATTGTCGCCCGACGCAAACTAGACTTTTTTGCCTATACACTGCATATACCCGGACAAGACAATCTAAGTATCGCCCGTACTCAATGGGAAGCTTTAGAGTTACTGCAACAAATGGGCTTTAAAGTCAATCCTAATCGTACATTGTCCGCCACCTCTAAGGAAGTTGCCCAATATTACCAGCGCTGGGACACTGAACGGTTAAACTTGCCCTATATGACTGATGGCGTAGTTGTAAAAATAAATTCCTTTAGCTTGCAAGAGCAATTAGGATTTACGCAAAAATTTCCGCGTTGGGCTGTAGCTTTAAAATATGCTGCCGAAGAAGCCCCTACACGAGTTGAAAACATTGCCGTAAATGTAGGACGTACAGGAGCATTAACCCCCCTAGCTCAAATGCGCCCGGTGCAACTAGCAGGAACCACTGTATCGCGCGCTACGCTGCATAATGCCGATCGCATCCGTGAACTAGATATTCGCATCGGCGATACTGTAATTGTCCGCAAAGCTGGCGAAATTATCCCCGAAGTATTGCGCGTATTGCTGGAACTTCGCCCCCCTGATGCTCAAGTTTTTCAAATGCCCCAAAACTGCCCTGTCTGCAACCAGCCTGTAGTAAGAACTTTAGGCGAAGCGGTAACTAGGTGTGTAAATGCTTCTTGTCCGGCTATCCTCAAAGGCGCGATAGAACATTGGGTAAGCCGGGATGCTTTAGATATTAATGGTATGGGAGAAAAACTAGGACATCAATTAGTAGACAAAGGCTTGGTACACTCCGTTGCTGATATTTACGAATTGACTACTCAAAAGCTGCACTCGTTGGAACGGATGGGGAATAAATTAGCCGAAAAATTAATAGATGCGATCGCCCTTTCCAAAACTAAACCTTATTCACGGGTATTATACGGTTTAGGTATTCGTCATGTAGGTAGTGTCAACGCTCAAACTTTAACTCAGAAATTTCCTAATATAGAACTACTAGCACAAGCAGAAATTGACGAGATAGCAGCAGTTTACGGTATTGGAGCAGAAATTGCTGGATCTGTACACCAATGGTTTCGCATCAAAGCCAATCAAACCTTAATTTCTCGGCTACAAAACCTTGGTTTGCAACTAGAAGCCGAGATTAAAGACACTCCCACAACTCCCTTAAGTGGCAAAACCTTTGTGATTACCGGAACTTTACCTACTTTAAAAAGGGAAGAAGCCAAAGAGTTAATAGAAAAAACCGGAGCAAAAGTAACGGATTCGGTGAGCAAAAAAACCGATTACCTAGTTGTAGGCGAAGAAGCCGGATCTAAACTTGCCAAAGCTCAAAAATTAGGCATTACCTGTCTTGAAGAAGCTCAATTACTCGAACTTCTAAATAATTAATCTTCGTGCGCCCAAGTTCGTTTATGCAACTTCATCAAAATTCTGGTAACTGGCGCTTAGGATTATCCTTATCTTTACTAACAGTTCTCCTCTGGGGAATACTGCCTATCGCCCTCTCTATCGCCCTCCAAGCCGTAGATGTATACACTTTGACTTGGTTTCGATTTTTACTATCCTTTGCGCTATTAGCGATTTACTTAGGGGTACGCAACCAACTACCAAAAATTTCTACCTTGCGATCGCCTACTTTCAAATTACTAGCGATCGCCATTATCTTTCTCGCCATCAACTACTTGTTCTTTGTCCAAGGATTAGCCCAAACTTCCGCCAACAATGCCGAAGTTTTAATTCAAATTGCCCCGGTAATATTTGGACTTGGTGCGATCGCCTTTTTCAAGGAAAAATATACTGTACAGCAATGGATCGGTTTTGCTGTACTAACTCTCGGCTTTAGCGTCTTTTTCCACGAACAGTTAAATAATCTTTTAACCGCGCCTAGACAATATCTTATTGGTAGCGGTTTATTAGTCATCGCCGCCGCCAGTTGGGCAATCTATGCTTTAGCTCAAAAGCAGTTGCTACAAAAACTATCTTCCTTCAGCATCATGCTATTTATTTATGGCGGCTGTAGCGTGTTATTTACCCCCTTTGCCAAACCGCAACTCATTTTTTCTCTAAGTCTTTTCCACCTAGCTGCGTTGGTGTTTTGTGGTCTAAATACGCTGATAGCCTACGGCGCATTTGCCGAAGCTTTAGAACATTGGCAAGCATCAAAAGTAAGTGCTGTTTTAGCTTTAGCGCCAATTGTAACTTTAATATCCGTCGATGTAGTTTCAGAAATCGCACCGCAAGTAATTAAACCAGACAATCTCACATTTTTAGCAATAATTGGGGCGATAATGGTTGTTTGTGGCTCAATGGCGATCGCTCTAGGCAAATCACCCCACCCACCAAGAAGTAGCTAATTATGCTCAAAGCATTACAAACTATTACGATCGCTATTTCCTGCCTTCTACCCGTCGCCTTACCCTGTCCAACTTTTGCCGCTCAAAAAATCTATGCGTCTTACGCAGTGTTAGAGCGCTCGATTTCCATTGATGCTTTAGAACTTTACGCCAAAAAAGGCATAATTAATGACGATTTAGCCGCCTATGCCAGGTACGCCCAACCCCAAGTAATGCAACAGTTGCGGCGAGTTTTAGTCACACAGGTAAATTTAGAACCTGTTGCCATTTCGCAATTTTTATACACTCCTCAAGGAGAAGATTTACTGCAAAGAATTGGGCAAATTATTCAAACAGAGTCTCGACAAACTGGCGTTTATGCTTTGCGTTCCGCGCTAGTGTTAGCCGCCGCCGATGATGAGGGATTGACATTATTAAATGTTTTGCGTCACTTTCCTAGCAGCAGTATTCGAGTGGATTTAAGACGCAGCTTGCAATTTGCTGATGAAGTAGAAATTATCATCAATCGTACCAATCAAGCGATCGCATCTATTGCCAGACAAGCTGAAACTGAAGCAAGTAGTGGAGTAAATTTTTCTCAATTACCCGATCTTCGCACTAACGGGCGGTTTAAGTGGAATAAACAAACCCTAACCCTAAACGATCAAAGGCGCGATCGCGTTTATCTTGCCGATTTATACATTCCTGTCACTTCGCGCCCAGCACCAGTAATTGTCATCTCTCACGGTTTGGCTTCTGATCGCACTACCCTAGCTTATTTAGCCATCCACTTAGCCTCCTATGGCTTTGCCGTCGCTGTTCCCGAACATCCTGGTAGTAATACCGAAAAATTGCGAAGTCTGTTTGCAGGACGTGCTAATACCGCCGACGAACCTAGCGAGTTTATTAATCGTCCCTACGATGTTAGTTATTTATTAGATCGTCTTCAAGTTTTAGACGCAGAAGATCCCGCCTACGAACTCAACTTAGACCAAGTAGGAGTTATTGGGCAATCTTTTGGTGGTTATACAGCCTTAGCTTTAGCTGGCGCTCCGATTAACTTTCCTCAACTACAAAAAGACTGTGAAGATCGCGTTAATGCTTGGAATATCTCGCTATTACTGCAATGTCGCGCTCTAGAATTGCCTGTAACTCAATACAATTTACGCGATCCCAGAATCAAGGCTGCGATCGCTATTAATCCTTTAAGCAGTAGCATTTTTGGTGAAGATAGCCTCAGCCAAATCAAAATTCCCCTAATGATTGTTAGTAGCAGCGATGATACTGTTGCACCCGCTTTATCCGAGCAAATTATTCCTTTTAGCTGGCTAACTACCGACAAAAAATATTTAGTTTTGTTAGAAGGTGGAACCCACTTTTCCACCTTGTCAGAACCCGATCCTAATACCTCCCCTTTAGCATTACCTTTTCCTATTTACGGCGCTTATCCTAATTTAGTTAGACGCTATATGAGAGCTTTGAGCGTTGCTTTTATTTCCTCTTATGTCACTGGCGATGCTCAATACTTGCCTTACTTAAGTTCTAGTTATACAAGTGCGATCGCCCAAAAGGTTTCCCCAGTTCGACTTGTCCAAACTTTACCCCCAGATTTGAACTCGCTTGTCGATACTAAGTTACCCAAATAACTCACGCTTACACCGCTTGATAACTTGCTTCTAAGGTGTCTTTTAACGGCATCCAGCGAAAGAAGCGATCGCCACCTCTTTCAATCGCTATTTTCACCCTTGGCTCTAATTGCGGCAAACTGGCTAAATACTCTACCTCTTGATTCGAAAGCAAATGCCCTTCGATCATCCACAATACTAGCCCCTTAGAGTTAGGCGGCAAATTTTCTAAATGGTAATTGACTATTGGTGGCAAGTAATAAACTCTAATGTCTTTTTTACCCAAGTGAGCGGGGCGTACTCCATGTACTCCCGTCAGATAAGCCGCTAAGTCTCCCAAACCACGAGCCGTCAATAACAATGTTGTATAACCCGCCGCCCGAATTCTCCGTTGGTAGCGTCCTTCATAACCGCCCTCTGGCGGCACGTACAAACCCAAAGCTCCCGATTTTTCCAAGTCTCGAATCAGTTGCTTGCCAGTGGTAATTAGTGCCATTACTTTTGTTGTCAACTTAACTTAATGTTTTCATTATCCCTACCTATGGAACTTTAAGTTACTGGTTAAAGATTTATTCTATTTATAGAAACTGTCAGCCTTACTAATTTACAAATCTTTGTTGCCAATTTGCTTAGACTCATCTAAACTATTAGATTGTGGTCAAAATTGCTTAATTCAACTGTAAAGTATGCCTTAGTTAGTCCGAAAAAAGCTCCTTTTATTCGCACTACATCAAACTAGGTACAACAACAGTCTAATTACACTCTAGCAGCCCAAAAGCCAGGAATAACAAGCCAAAGGTTGATTTGTTATTAGCACAATAAGTGCGGGATACTAAGCGAATTGATGCGCTTAAGTCCTCAAAAACAACTGGCAGTTGTAGAAGCGATTTCTTGCTAATGTTAGCAATTGCTGAACAATCATCAAAATAAGTGGATTTCGGGTAATTCTGAAATTCAAGATTGATCTGCGCGGCAACTAAAACAATTGTTGAACTCGCGCTACCAATCAAAACAAACCCATGCGTGAAAAATGGAGAGATAGTTACCCGTGTCTGTAGGTATCCTCGGCACTAAGCTGGGCATGACTCAAATCTTTGACGAAATAGGACGGGCTATCCCTGTAACTATCGTTCAAGCCGGGCCATGCACTGTTACCCAAGTTAAAACAACTCAAACCGATGGTTATAGCGCCATCCAAGTTGGATTTAAAGAAGTAAAGCCAAAATCGTTAAATAAACCAGAATTGGGGCATTTAAGCAAATCTTCAGCGCCGCCCTTGCGTCACTTGCGTGAGTATCGCGCTGATAATTCCAGCGAATTTACTTTAGGTCAGCAACTTACAGCAGAAATGTTTGCTGCTGGGCAAGTTGTCGATGTCACAGGTACAAGTATCGGTCGGGGTTTTGCTGGTTTTCAAAAACGGCATAACTTTGGCAGAGGGCCCATGTCTCACGGTTCCAAAAACCACCGAGCGCCCGGATCTATCGGTGCGGGTACAACCCCTGGTCGCGTTTATCCCGGCAAAAAGATGGCGGGACGATTAGGCGGTAAGCGCGTCACTATCGGCAAACTGATCGTAGTTAGAGTAGACCCAGAACGCAACTTGTTATTAATCAAAGGGGCAATTCCTGGCAAACCTGGCGCATTACTAAGTATTTCGCCAGCTAAAAGGTTAAAACGCTCCACTTAAAAAGTAAAAGTCAAATTGACGGCTCAAGGCGCAAGCTTTAGCTGTTACGAGGAAAGCCAATATGGTTGATTGTGTAGTAAAAAATTGGCAAGGAGAGGAAGTCGGACAAGCAACTTTAGAATTAAAAGTTGCTAAAGATCAAACCGCTTCTCACGTTGTCCACCGCGCATTAGTGCGCCAACTAGCAAACGCTAGACAAGGTAATGCTTGTACAAAAACTCGCGCGGAAGTTCGCGGCGGTGGTCGTAAACCCTGGCGACAAAAAGGTACAGGTCGAGCTAGAGCAGGATCGATTCGTTCTCCCTTGTGGAGAGGCGGCGGCGTAATTTTTGGGCCGAAGCCAAGAGATTTTGAAACAAAAATGAACCGCAAAGAGCGCCGTTTAGCGTTGAGAACGGCATTTTTTAGTCGCACCGATGACATGGTTGTAGTTGAAGAATTTGCCGATCAATTCTCAAGACCAAAAACTAAAGAATTGACCAGTGCGATCGCCCGGTGGGGAGTTGATAGCAGTGCCAAAATTCTGTTAATTGTCACAGAACCAAACCAAAACATTTATTTATCAGCCCGTAACGTTGCTGGTTTAAAGATGTATCCGGCTCACCAGTTAAATATTTACGACGTGCTAAACGCCGACAAAATTATTACAACTGCTGCCGCTTTAGCAAAAATTCAGGAGGTTTATAGTGACGCAGTTTGACGAGCGGAATCTACCGGACATAGTGCGCCGCCCGATTGTGACTGAAAAAGCTACCCTGCTGATGGAGCAAAACAAATATACATTTGCTGTAACTCCTAACGCTACCAAACCCGCAATTAAAGCCGCAATTGAAAGCTTGTTTCAAGTCAAAATTACTAAAGTAAATACCTATATGCCCCCCCGCAAACAAAAGCGAGTCGGCAAACATACCGGGTACAAACCGCAATATAAAAAAGCGATCGTTACTTTAGCTCCTGGAGACGAAGAAAAAATCAGACAAGCGCTGTTCCCCGAAGTGTAGTCATGGCTTAATAACTCCAAACTTAAAACTCAAAACTACTAATTATGGGTACTCGTTCTTATAAACCATACACTTCTAGCACTCGCCAATGTACTGTTTCTGACTTCTCGGAAATTACTAAAAGCGAACCAGAAAAAAGCCTAACTTACACCGTTCATCGTCCTAAAGGTCGCAATAATCGCGGTGTAATTACTAGCCGTCGTCGGGGTGGCGGACACAAGCAACTTTATCGCACCATTGATTTTAAGCGCGATAAACATAATATTCCGGCAAAAGTAGCAGCCATTGAGTACGATCCCAATCGCAACGCTCGAATTGCTCTGCTGTTTTACCGAGATGGGGAAAAAAGATATATTATTCATCCCGCAGGTTTAGCCGTTGGGACAATGATTATCTCTGGACCCGATTCGCCTTATGAAGACGGAAATGCCTTACCTTTAGCGAATATTCCTTTGGGTACAAGCGTCCACAACGTCGAATTAACTGCTGGTAAAGGCGGTCAAATCGTGCGTGCAGCAGGTGCAAGCGCTCAAGTAGTAGCTAAAGAAGGCGATTACGTTACCCTCAAGCTACCATCTGGAGAAGTGCGGCTAATTCGCCGCGAATGCTACGCAACTCTAGGACAAGTAGGCAACGCTGAAATGCGAAACCTTAGCGCTGGTAAAGCTGGGCGCAATCGCTGGAAAGGTCGCCGTCCCAAAGTTAGAGGTAGCGTCATGAACCCCGAAGACCACCCACATGGAGGTGGTGAAGGTAGAGCGCCTATTGGTAGACCGGGCCCTGTTACTCCTTGGGGTAAACCAACCTTGGGCTACAAAACTCGGAAGAAGAAGAAAGCTAGTAGCGCTCTAATTATCCGTCGTCGGCGCAAATCCTCGAAACGTGGTAGAGGCGGTAGAGAGTCTTAAATCAGTTTTGTTCATTTCAAAACTAACAACTAATTACTCACTTCAAAACATTAAATTATGGGTCGCTCACTAAAAAAAGGGCCTTTTGTAGCTGATAGCTTACTCACCAAAGTAGAAAAGCTAAATGCCAAAGGTGAAAAACAAGTAATCAAAACTTGGTCGCGTGCTTCTACAATTTTGCCGCAAATGGTCGGTCATACGATCGCAGTCCATAACGGCAGACAGCACATACCAGTTTTCTTAAGCGAACAGATGGTTGGACACAAATTAGGCGAATTTGCCCCAACTCGGACGTTTCGCGGTCACTCTAAAAGTGACAAAAAAGCCGGGAGATAAAGCTTTTAATCTCTAAAAGCTACAGGAGAAAATTATGGCTACAGATCAAAAAGAAATCAAAGCGATCGCTCGTTATATTCGGATGTCACCATTTAAAGTGCGCCGAGTTCTCGATCAAATTCGCGGGCGATCATACAGGGAAGCATTAATAATTCTTGAATTTATGCCCTATCGCGCCTGCGATCCAGTGCTGAAAGTATTGCGTAGCGCCGTCGCCAACGCCGAGCATAACGCCGGACTCGACCCCGCCGAACTAAAAATCTCTCAAGCCTTTGCTGACCAAGGGCCCGTACTTAAACGTTTTCAACCAAGAGCGCAAGGTCGGGCATACCAAATCCGCAAACCAACGTGTCATATCACTGTGACCGTTGCTGTAGGCGAACCAACAAAATAATCATCACCCAAGGACTTATTATTTGTGGGACAAAAGATAAATCCAGTCGGTTTCCGCCTGGGTATCACTCAAGAGCATCGCTCGCAATGGTTCGCCGATCATCAGCGCTACCCTAGCCTGCTCCAAGAAGACTACAAGTTGCGGCAGTACATAGAAAAAAAACTCGGTCGGCTGGCAGCTAACAACGCCGGAATCGCCCAAGTTAAAATCTCTCGTAAAGCCGACCAAATCGAGCTAGAAGTTAGTACGGCTCGTCCTGGAGTTGTCGTAGGTCGCGGTGGTACAGGCATTGAAGCCTTGCGTACTGGGCTTAACGAACTACTAGGGGGCAATCGCCAAATTCGGATCAACGTGGTAGAAGTGCCTCAAGTTGATGCCAATGCTTACTTGATCGCCGAGTACATCGCCGGACAACTAGAGCGCCGGGTTTCCTTCCGTCGCGTAGTACGCCAATCGATCCAACGCGCTCAAAGGGCTGGGATTCAAGGCATCAGAATTCAAGTCGGCGGTCGTCTCAACGGCGCAGAAATTGCCCGGACAGAATGGACTCGTGAAGGCAGAGTACCTTTACATACTTTACGCGCCGATATTGATTACGCCTACTGCACCGCCAAAACTATTTACGGCATCTTGGGTGTAAAAGTGTGGGTCTTTAAGGGTGAAATTATCCCCGGACAAGAACAAACACCCACTCCTGACGACACTAACGGGCCGCGCCGTCGTACTCAACAACGCCGCCGCCCACAGTTTGAAGACCGCTCTAATGAAGGAAATTAGTAAATAGCTTACTAATTTTCGCCCCCTGCCCACTTCCTGATTAATGTCATGTTAAGTCCAAGAAGAACAAAATTCCGCAAGCAACAGCGCGGACGAATGAGAGGACTAGCTACTAAAGGTAGCACCCTAAACTTTGGCGATTTTGGCTTGCAAGCTCAAGAACCATCTTGGATTACTTCAAGGCAAATTGAAGCAAGTCGTCGAGCTATGAACCGTTACTTGCGTCGTGGTGGCAAAATCTGGATTCGGATTTTCCCCGATAAGCCTGTAACTATGCGCCCCGCCGAAACTCGGATGGGTTCGGGTAAAGGTTCTCCCGAATTTTGGGTAGCTGTAGTCAAGCCAGGACGAATTTTATTTGAAATTACTGGCGTTCCTGAAGCTACAGCCCGTGAAGCTATGCGTCTTGCTTCCCACAAATTGCCAATTCATACCAAGTTTATTACGCGCGAACAATTGGAGGAAGTATAAATAATGGCACTTCCAAAAATTTCTGAAGCTCGAAGCTTAAACGACGAGCAATTAAACGAGGAAATTACTACCGTCAAAAAACAACTATTTCAGTTGCGGCTACAAAAAGCCACCAGACAGCTAGAAAAACCTCATAAATTCCGCCACGCCAAACATCGGTTAGCGCAGTTACTAAGTGTAGAACACGAACGCAAACGCGCAAATACCGCAGCCGCAGTACCAGAGTAAGTAATTATGGCAGTCAAAGAAAGAGTTGGCTTAGTGGTGAGCGATAAAATGCAGAAAACGGTGGTAGTTGCCATCGAAAACCGCTCTCCTCATCCTAAGTACGGCAAAATTGTAGTCCGCACCCAGCGTTACAAAGTTCACGACGAAGAAAATAAATGTGTAGTGGGCGATCGCGTCCGCATTCAAGAAACCAGACCTTTGAGCAAAACTAAGCGCTGGGTTGTATTAGATATCCTTAATCGGACGGTAGCTACTACTGCACCCACAGAGGAGGCGCAACCGTGATTCAACCCCAAACTTATCTCACCGTCGCTGACAATAGCGGTGCGAGAAAATTGATGTGTATCCGCGTTTTGGGTGGTGGCGGTGGTAATCGTCGTTATGGCAACGTGGGCGATGTAATTATTGCCGTTGTTAAAGATGCAAGTCCCAATATGGCTGTAAAAAAATCCGATGTCGTCCGCGCCGTCATAGTGCGTACTCGTAAAGGCATGAACCGTGATAGCGGTATGTGCATTCGTTTTGACGATAATGCTGCCGTAATTATTAACGCCGATGGCAATCCTAGAGGCACTCGCGTCTTTGGACCTGTAGCGCGGGAACTAAGAGATAAAAACTTTACTAAAATTGTTTCTCTGGCTCCAGAGGTACTGTAATGGCAACAACCAAGCAATCAAACAAGCTACCCCAACGGTACAAAATGCACGTCAAAACTGGCGATACTGTGCAAGTAATCGCTGGTAAAGATCGGGGCAAAGTCGGCGAAATTGTCCAAATTTTCCCGAAAACAAGTAAGGTGACAATTAAGGGCGTGAATATTAAAACAAAACACGTCAAGCCCCAGCAAGAAGGCGAATCTGGTCAGATTGTCACCTCTGAATTTCCAATTCATAGCTCAAACGTGATGCTGTATTCGACTAAGCAAAACGTAGCTAGTCGGGTTTGCTATACCTTTAACGAACAAGGGCGCAAACTACGGATGCTCAAAAAAACTGGTGAAATACTCGATAAGTAGTAGTCTCAGCTTTTGGCTGAGTCCACTCAAATCTATTATCAACCCTGACCAAGACCAGGGAAAAAGTGCAAAACTATGGCAACTAGACTCAAAAGCTTATATCAGCAAACAATTGTTCCCAAATTAGTTGAGCAATTCCACTATCCAAATATTCAAGAAGTCCCCAAAGTGATTAAGGTCACGATCAACCGGGGTTTGGGAGAAGCAGCGCAAAACGCTAAATCTTTAGAAGCTTCTTTGAAGGAAGTAGCTGTAATTACCGGACAAAAACCTGTGGTCACTCGCGCTAAAAAGGCGATCGCCGGGTTTAAAATTCGTCAAGGAATGCCCGTCGGCTTGATGGTGACATTGCGCGGCGATCGGATGTACGACTTTTTAGACCGCCTAATTGGTTTATCTTTGCCTCGCATCCGCGACTTTCGCGGTATTAGCCCCAAAAGCTTTGACGGACGCGGTAATTACACCTTGGGCGTAAGAGAACAAATAATATTTCCCGAAGTGGAGTATGACAGCATCGATCAAGTTCGTGGCTTAGATATTTCAATTATTACTACAGCCAAAACAGACGAAGAAGGTCGCGCTTTGCTTAAAGAAATTGGAATGCCTTTTCGAGATCAATAAAATTGTAAAGAGGAAACGATGGCGGCTAACGACACAATTGCAGATATGCTGACGCGCATCCGCAACGCCAATATGGCACGGCATCAGGTAACGCTTGTGCCAGCAACAAAAGTAACTCGTAATATTGCTAAAGTGCTGCAAAGCGAAGGCTTTATTGCCGAAGTTGGCGAAGAAGGTGAAGGAATCAAATGCAACTTGACGATCGCTTTGAAATACAAAGGTAAAAATCGTCAACCCTTAATTAATGCTTTAAAGCGGATTAGCAAACCAGGTTTGCGTGTCTACGCCAACCATAAAGAGCTACCGCGCGTATTAGGTGGCATCGGCATTGCGATTATTTCAACTTCAAGCGGCATCATGACCGACCGCGAAGCCCGCCGTCAAGGACTAGGGGGCGAAATTCTGTGCTACGTCTGGTAGAACCATTAGCGGAACTATTACCGCTAATAAATAGGAGTAAGTAGTTATGTCTCGAATTGGTAAGCTTCCCATTACTGTACCCAGTAAAGTCACTGTCACGATTGACGGGCATTTGGTCGCGGTTAAAGGGCCAAAAGGCGAACTTTCCCGCATCCTTTCTAACGAAGTAACAGTAGAACAAGAAGGGGATACTTTACTTGTTAAGCGCCGCGACGAATCCCGCCCCGCCCGGCAAATGCACGGTTTATCACGTACTTTAGTTGCCAACATGGTTGAAGGAGTCTCCCAAGGATTTCAGCGCCGTTTGGAAATTCAAGGCGTAGGCTACCGCGCTCAAGTTCAAGGACGTACCCTAACTTTAAACGTAGGCTACAGCCATCCGGTAATTATTGAACCCCCCGACGGCGTAACAATTGCTGTCGAAACAAACACCAACGTCATAGTTAGTGGTTTTAACAAAGAAGAAGTAGGCAATACCGCCGCCAAAATCCGCGCCGTTCGTCCTCCCGAACCTTACAAAGGTAAAGGTATTCGTTATGCCGGAGAAGTGGTTAGACGTAAAGCTGGTAAGACAGGTAAGAAGTAAAAATGAAACTCACTCGCCATCAATCAAAAGTCCGCCGACACCGCCGCGTTCGTGGCAAAGTTTTCGGCAGCCAAGAACGCCCTCGTTTGGCAGTTTTTCGCTCTAATCAACATATTTATGCTCAAGTCATAGATGATACTCAGCATCAGACTATGGCTGCCGCTTCTACTATTGAAACGGCAGTAAAGTCTTTAGAATTAGGTGCAAGTTGCGCCGCTTCTACCGAAGTCGGAAAACTCATCGCCGCTAGAGCCATAGAAAAAGGCATCTCCAAAGTTGTATTTGACCGGGGCGGAAACCTCTATCACGGTCGGATTAAAGCCCTAGCAGAAGCCGCACGGGAAGCTGGGTTAGATTTTTAAAGCCAATATCTACTAAGGAATACAAATTATGGCAACCGAACGGCGCAAAAATAAGCGCACTAAAGAAAAAGAAACTACTTTCCAAGAGCGGGTAATTCAAATTCGCCGCGTTAGTAAGGTAGTTAAAGGTGGTAAAAAACTTAGCTTCCGAGCCATTGTAGCGATCGGTAACGAACGCGGTCAAGTTGGCATTGGTGTCGGTAAAGCTGGAGATGTCATCGGCGCTGTTAAAAAAGGCGTAGCTGATGGCAAAAAACATCTAATTGATGTGCCAATTACTAAAAGTAACTCTATTCCCCATCCTACAAATGGTGTCGGAGGCGGCGCAAAAGTTATGATGCGTCCGGCGGCTCCAGGAACAGGAGTAATTGCTGGTGGAGCCGTCCGTACTGTATTGGAATTAGCTGGGGTTCGCAATATCTTAGCAAAACAACTCGGCTCCAATAATCCGCTCAATAATGCACGAGCGGCGGTTAATGCGCTTTCTACTCTCCGCACAATGTCTGAAGTAGCTACTGAGCGCGGCGTACCCATTGAAAATCTTTACACTACTTAACCACCATGCGATTAAAAGATGCCAAGCCACAAAAAGGCTCAAGAAAACGCTCTAGCCGTCTAGGGCGAGGAATTGCTGCCGGACAGGGAGCTAGTGCGGGTAAGGGGATGCGCGGACAAAAAGCTCGTTCTGGTAGCGGTACTAGACCCGGCTTTGAAGGTGGACAGCAGCCTTTATATCGGCGCGTTCCTAAATTAAAGGGCTTTCCGCTCATTAACCGGAAAGTTTACACTACAGTTAATGTCTCTAAACTTGCCGCTTTAGCTGCCAATACCGAAGTAAACGTTGCTTCTTTAAGAGCCGCAGGGATTCTGACGGCATTTAAAGGCTCGTTGAAAATATTGGGAGATGGCGAACTAAGTGTACCGCTTACAGTTCAAGCCGCCGCTTTTACAGCATCGGCAAGAAGCAAAATTGAAGCGGCTGGGGGCAGTTGTCAAGTAGTGTAACCAGGCTAAGTTTTTAGCACGTTTTAGCCTTTAACAACGCAGTGCCAAAATAATTTAAAAGGTACTTTATGATTAGTCGAGATAAAGCCCCAACTCCTCAAGAAACTTTTAAGCAGATGGCACAAACCGCCGGACTGAGAGGACGGCTGTTTGTCACCATTGGGATATTAATATTGGCGCGTCTTGGTGTATTTATACCCATACCAGGAATTAACCGCGAACAATTTACCCAGGCTGTACAAAATAATAACGCTATTATTGGCTTTCTAGACATCTTTTCCGGTGGCGGACTTTCTACGTTAGGCATCTTTGCACTGGGCATTTTGCCCTACATTAACGCCTCAATTATTATTCAATTGCTAACGGCGGCAATCCCAGCTTTAGAAAATTTACAAAAAAATGAAGGGGAAGCTGGGAGACGAAAAATATCGCAAATTACCCGCTATGTTTCTTTTGGTTGGGCCGTTTTGCAGAGCAGTTTTATTGCTGCTATTTGGGTACGTCCTTTTGCGATCGTACCGGGGCCAGCTTTTGTGATTCAAACGGCGATCGCCCTGATCGCAGGTTCTATGTTCATTATGTGGGCATCAGAACTAATTACCGAGCGCGGTGTTGGTAATGGCGCATCTTTACTGATTTTTGTCAACATTGTTGCGGCTTTACCCAAATCCTTGGGCGATACTATTACTTTTGCTCAAACTGGTGGTAGAGCCGCCGTAGGTAGGGTTGTTGTCCTCCTATTGGTGTTTTTAGTTACTATTGTTGGCATTGTTTTTGTTCAAGAAGCCAGCCGCAAAATTCCCATCCTTTCCGCTCGTCGCCAAGTTGGGAGAAAAGTTCAAGAAGAACGGCGCAGTTACTTGCCTCTACAGTTAATTCAGGGGGGAGTAATGCCGATTATTTTTGCTTCTAGTATCTTGATTTTGCCAGCATTTTTAGCTAACGCAACCGGAAATGCAACTTTAAGCAACATTGCCACTAACTATCTTAGTCCTGGTGGTTCCGCTCCTTGGGCTTACGCTTTAGTTTATCTAGTTTC
>CAJQOK010000055.1 GCA_905479905.1 uncultured Aliterella sp. | reverse complement strand
GGTAATGGGTAATGGGTAATGGGTAATGGGTAATGGGTAATGGGTAATGGGTAATGGGTAATGGGTAATGGGTAATCAATTCCCAATTCTCAATCCCCAATTCCCAATCCCCTACTTACCCATTGCCCGAAATCGCTCTTGAATATCGGTAATTGTAAAAATTGACTGGAAATTTAAACCCTTCGATTTGTACAACTCCTCTCCTCCTTGCTGTCTATCTACTAGCGCCATTACTTCAGTAACCTTATAACCTGCACCAGTAAGCCTTTCTACCGCTTGCAAGGCTGATTGTCCTGTAGTTACGACATCTTCTAGCACTACGACAGGCGCACCCATAGGTAGAGTTAAGCCTTCGATATAAGCCATAGTTCCATGTCCCTTTGCTTCTTTGCGGATAATTAAAGCGGGGATAGGGCAGTGTTCATAAACCGAAACTACACTTACTGCTGTAACAATAGGATCGGCTCCTAAAGTTAATCCTGCTACAGCTTGAGTATTGCTAGGAAGCTGAGATAATAGTATCCGAGCGATCGCTACTGCACCTTGAGGATGCAAAGTTACTTGTTTGCCATTGATGTAATAAGAACTTTTTTGCCCTGAAGAAAGCACAAAATCGCCTTCAGTATAGGCTAAAGTACAAAATAAATCAAGTAAATGAGATTTTAAGAGCGTTAAATCTGCATTAACTGCCCAAAGTTCTGTATCTATCTGCTTGGGAATTTGGTTTGTCATCAAAAAAATTTAATAGTTGTAGCAAACCCAAAAATAAGCTAACACTGATGCTAGATGCAACCATAAATAAAATATCTACAAGTGAGGAAAAACATCATGGGTGTAAAATTTAAGAGCTTAACAGGCGCTTTAGTCATTTTTGCAACAGTTTGTATTGGTTCGACAGCAAAAGCTCAAACTTCCCCGGCTAACCAGTTTTCTCAGTATAAAACCCTCGCCGATCGCTTTGATCAAGTATTTTATACTAACGACAAAGAGTATTCAGAAAATCGCTCTTTTCTGCGGCAGCTAGATTTTATCATCGGGATTGGGGGGCTAAATAATTCTTTTGTAGAAAATGAAATTACCGCAGACACTAAAGCTGTTAATGTTCTTTACCGAGATGCGCTGTTACAGCAAAATTCTAGCGATCGCGTAGTTCGGACTAGAGATTTACCCAATCCTTACGACACCTCAATTTTACAATCTCCGCCTAGAAATGTTAATAGCGGCGTTGAACCTACACAACAAGGATTGTAAACAAAAAAGTACGATTAACTTATATTGGGCTTGGGACAAAAATTATTTAAGTCTCAAGCTCTATTGAGTAATCGCCCTGAAAGGAGTTTGATTAAGTTGGCTTTAGGAAAAGTAATCGCAGAAGATGGTTTCTCTGTGGTGAAAAATGTACTGGATACTAACAATATTGACTTATTGATTCAAAAAATAGCTTTAGCAGCCAATAGTCTTTTTGCTAAACAGCGCCATAAAAGCATTTACTTCTACATAGTTTTTCAATATCTACCAACCCTACCCATCGTCGGGTGTTGCACCTTGAATATTCAGCAATCAATCTTCCTTACGGTTTGGAATGGTGCGATTGGATAAATTAGTTAGGCTGGAACTGTAAATAACTTAAGAATTTAATGCAACCGTTACGAGTAGTAGTAATTGGAGGTGGTGCGGCTGGCTTTTTTGGTGCAGTTGCTTGCGCGACATCTCATCCCCATACCCAAGTTACTTTATTAGAAGCTAGTCGCCAGCCTTTAGCTAAAGTCCGCGTATCTGGTGGGGGACGTTGTAACGTTACTCATGCTTGCTTCGATCCGATTAACTTGGTGCAAAATTATCCTAGAGGTGAAAAAGCTTTACAGGGTGCTTTTAGTCGCTTTCAAGCAACCGATACAGTCAAATGGTTTGCAAACCAAGGAGTAAAGCTAAAAACTGAAGCTGATGGGAGAATGTTTCCGACTACCGATAGTTCCGAAACAATTATTGATTGCTTAACCAAAGCGGCGGATTTGGCTGGAGTAGAGTTGCTTACTGGCAAAACTGTAGTATCTGTTGTTAAGCAAACCACAGGCTTTGAAGTTGAACTAAAAACCGGAGAGAAAATAGAGTGCGATCGCATTTTACTAGCTACTGGTAGCAATCCCTTGGGTTATCAAATCGCTCAAGATTTAGGTCATACTATTGAACCACCCGTACCTTCATTATTTACCTTTAATATTCTTGACAAGCATTTAAAAGAATTAGCCGGAATTAGCGCTAATCCAGTGCAGCTAAAATTATCAACAGCTAAAAAAACTTTAGCACAAACCGCCCCCTTACTAATTACGCACTGGGGTTTAAGTGGCCCTGCCGTACTCAAACTATCAGCGTGGGGTGCAAGGGTACTGCACGACTGCAAATATCAGGCAACCTTACTAATTAATTGGCAACCTAAGTACAGTAGCGACCAATTGCGATCGCAATTGCTATTAGCAAAAACAGAAAACCCTAAAAAGGCGATCGCTTTGCAGCGTGGTGTTGACTTACCTCATCGTCTTTGGCAGTATCTAATCGCTCGTACAGAT
The DNA here is from genome assembly GCA_905479905.1 of uncultured Aliterella sp. GTDB lineage: Bacteria > Cyanobacteriota > Cyanobacteriia > Cyanobacteriales > Chroococcidiopsidaceae > Aliterella. The sequence goes on along the minus strand of CAJQOK010000055.1, from coordinate 1,369 downwards.
GTAGGATTAGAGCAACGCTGGGCGGAAATATCCAACAAAAGTTTAAACCAAATAATTCAAGAACTTACTCAAGGTACTTATCAAATTAAAGGTAAGGGAGCTTTTAAAGAAGAATTTGTTACCTGCGGCGGTGTCAATCTCAAGCAAGTTAACTTCAAAACAATGGCAAGCCGTATAACTCCAGGGTTGCATTTTGCTGGAGAAGTCTTAGACATTGACGGAGTTACCGGGGGGTTCAATTTTCAAAGTGCTTGGACAACCGCCTGGATAGCTGGAAATGCTCTAGGAAATATAGAGACTTGAATTGTGTTTGCAAGTATTCTTGGCGCTAATGACGTTCAACGTTATCGCGGGAGTCCCCGCACTCAGCGTAGCGGTGAGGGGAGGTGTGTAGCGGTTCAGTGCGAGGGGATGGCGATTCTATCCCCGATAATGTGTTAGCCGCAGGCGGAACGGGGAAGGGGATGGATGAGTCATCTGCAACTATTAATTTTTTCGTTATTTGTTTCACGCATTGAGATACAATAGGAGTATGAAGCAAGTCCTCACCGTGTCCTGTAAGTTGAACGTAAGCGCCCAACAACTCCCCAAAATTGAGGAGACACTGAAGGCGTTTGCGGATGCTTGCGAATGGGTGAACAAGACTCTTGACTCCAAGCTAACTAATGAAGTGGCAATGCAATCGCTTTGTTACCACGACGTTAGAGCCAGGTTTGGGTTGTCTGCTCAGTTAACTATTCATGCGATTCGCCGCGTCAGTGGTAACAGGAAGACAGCCAAAAAGGACGGAAAGCCAGTTACGGGCTTTGCTCCAACTAGCGCTACTTATGACTCTAGGACATTCAGTTTTCGGGAGAAGGACTGGACTTGTAGCCTGACATTGTTGGGTGGACGAGAAAGATTTACCCTCCATATCGGCAACTACCAGCTTGGCTTGCTTAAAAGACAAAAACCTAAAACAGCTACTTTGGCAAAGCGCTCCGATGGCAGTTACTACCTAAATATTCAGCTTGAATCGATACCAGAGAAGCCCCAGGAAACAGATAAAGTCTTGGGTTGCGATTTGGGCAGAGTTGACATTTGCGTTACCTCGGAAAATGATACTTGTAGCGGAGAACAAATAACAAAAGTACGTGATCAATACAGCAATTTGAGAGCCAAACTCCAAAGTAAAGCCAGTAGAGGCACAAGAAGTAGTCGGCGCAGATGCCGAGAGCTTTTGAAACAGTTGTCTGGCAAGGAAAAACGCTTTCAGGCACACCAAAATCACACAATCAGTTACCAATTGATTAAAAAAGCTAAAGCCAATAACCAAGTCATCGCTCTTGAAGACCTCACTGGCATCAGGGAACGGACGAACAACTTGCCT
>CAJQOK010000054.1 GCA_905479905.1 uncultured Aliterella sp. | reverse complement strand
CGCCGGAGGCCCACCAGCTTCTACGCAATCTACGCCGCCGTAGCCTTTATAGATGACATCTTCAGCCCAGACATCTTCGTAATGATAATCTTTTTCTTGAAGCGTATCGATAATTGTGGGAATTAAAAACCCAGTCAAAGTAAAAGTGCTGTCATGCTTGGGGTCGCAGCCAATTTGCAATACTTTCTTGCCACGCTTGGCTAAGGCAACAGAGATGTTACAGCTAGTTGTAGATTTGCCGATGCCACCTTTTCCGTAAACTGCAAGTTTCACTTAATTTTCGGCTCCTATCGTTGTTTATCGAAGTGCTAGTTGTAAAAATCTATCTACTAGCGCGTTGGTCTTTTATGTTTTTGGTCTTTGATTGAATTATTGTTCAACTCTGGCGCAAAAGAAAGGGGGTTGAAACATAAGTATAAGCTTAAACCAAATTTAAAAGCTTTATTTAAGAGCTAATTAAAATAAAAAAGCTCAAGAAACTCTGTCAACCCTCAAAAAAGACGCAAATACAATTTTAATGACTGCATTTTATAAAATAAGTAACAAAAAACAAAAATAGATAAGCCCTGGAAGCCGCAAAGAAAGAGAGCTAAACAATCGCGCTTAAACTCAACACGACCTAGTTACCTGAAGCCCAAGCTATTGTAAACAGCCGCTCATGCGGTATTTGCTGGGACAATAGATAGTTTTGACTAGAGTTTGCAGCTACTTAGAGGACAAGATCGAGGGGAACTTGGCTACTTATGTTAAAAATAATAAATTTTGCCTAAATAGCTGTATTTCTAGGAAACATGACCTTCAACTTCTGCTATTTCTTGTAGAGACTGCCAACCAGATTGCCATTGAGAAGTATTTTTAAGCAATTTAGCATTGACCCAAAAACGTACAAGAGGATCGCAAGCTGCTACCATTTCGGCAAAAACCCATTTGCCTTGATTTTTGCGGTTGACAACTTGAAAGTGTCGCCAGCCATCTATTTTTTGCTGTGCTGTCCATTTTGAGCCAACTAAATAGGGAAATTTTTGTTTTTTATGCATAATTAATTTGGGTAATGGGTAATGGGTAATGGGTAATGGGTAATTGGTAATGGGTAATGGGTAATTCCCAATGCGGTATGAAGGAGGAGGAGACAAAATTGCAGAAGAAAAATCATCATACTTTCAGCAATGCCTTAATTTGTAGTTATCTAAGGTTTTTAGCTGGGTAGCGGCGGTAAGGTAGTTGCTACTTCTTGCCATCAGGGCATCTAGATTCTAAGCACCATACTGAATGCGGTAAATCCGACCGTTGGCTTCTTCGGTAACTAATAAACTACCATCAGGCAACACCAATAAACCCACTGGTCGCCCCCAAGTAGTAGGTTGCGAAGGATCGAGCAAAAATCCGGTTAAAAAGTCTTCATAGTAACCTTGAGGTCGCCCATTATTAAAGGGAACAAACACAACTTTGTAACCTGTAGCGCGATCGCGATTCCAAGAGCCGCGAAAGGCTGCAAAGGCTCCATTACGGTATTTTTGCGGAAAAGTTTGGCGATCGTAAAATTGCATCCCTAAAGCGGCAGAATGAGCCTGAAATAGCACGTCTGGGGTTTTGGTACTACGCGCTAAATCGGGGCGCTTGCTCACGCCATTAACTACTTGCCGAGGATCGAGATTATTAGGAGTAAGGTAAGCATAGGGCCAGCCGTAAAACTGCTCCTGTTGCAGGCGTGTAAAGTAGTCGGGGACTAAATCATCGCCCAGGCCATCCCGTTCATTGACAGTGACGTACAGTTCCCCGGTTTGGGGGTGAAAGTCTAAACCGATGGGATTGCGTAAACCCGAAGCAAAGGTTTGACGATTTGAACCATCTAAGTTCATTACCTGTACAGAAGCGCGGGGTAAAGGTTCCTCCTCAGCATTCGACTCAGAACCAATAGAGACGTACAACTTTTTGCCACTGGGGTCTGCTACTACATTGCGCGTCCAGTGTTGGTTGTAGCCGCCACCAGGAAGATCGGTAATTTTTTGACCATTACCGCTAATTTGTTGTTGTCCTTGCTTGTAGGGAAAGCGCAATACAGCGTCAGTATTGCCCAAAAAGAAAGAATTAGCCGCGAAAGTCATTCCAAAGGGTATGTTTACTCCATTTTGAGCCGTAGCAAAGGTTTTATTAGTATCGGCGACCCCATCGCCATTAGTATCGCTCAGTAACCGAATGCGGTTTTGCCTAGTTTCTGTTACTAAAACTTCGCCACTAGGCGTTAAAGCCAGCCATCGGGGGCGATCGAGGTTTTCGGCAAATACACTAACTGTGAAGCCTTGGGGAACTTGCAGAGTTGGATTTTGCGGGATGGGGATAACGTTAGGAGACTTGGAGGCGCTATCGGTGGCAAAGGGTTTAGGTAAACTAGCAACACTTATACGAATAGGTGCGGGGGATAAAGTTTGAGTTTTTATTACCTTTTTAGATTGATTGGGGGTTGCAGCTATGGGGGTTGAAGTGTTGGGATCAGGTTCTTTAGCATCAGTAGAATTGCAAGCGGCGGTGGTGGGGATGAGTAACAGTAGTAGTAATAGGCGGAGATTCATATTAGTAAATTAAATTAACCTATCTCTAGGTTAGTAAATAGCTGTAGGAAGTTACAAAGGCGAAGCCCTAACCCTTGCGCTTGAGACGGCTATCGCACACCGGGCGCAAGGAAAGGCAAGTCGGGTACTGTGCGACAGTAGTACACAATAATGCAGCAAAGGGTACGGGTGCGATCGCTCAATTATTGCTGACGAACTTAAAAAGCCTGGTGTATGGGCGGTACAAACCTTACCAACAGATTTATTTGAGCAAATAGCCAGTCGTGGCTTAACTATTCATCAAGAATGGTTGCAATAAAGCTGTGAATATATCCTGCGGCAGAAGGCACGGGTTGAGCCGTAAAAGTAGGATGCGTCTGTTACTGGTAGAAAAGGATCGTTCTATGCAAAGGTTATTAAAAGCACTAACTCAAAAAGCTGTCGTTTTGGGGTTGATGTTATTAATTGTTTTTTCAAGTTTAAATATATTTGTAGCTCCTAGCTACGCCATAACTGCATCTAGAGACAAACTGACAAGTCAAGATAAAATTGACCGTGCTTATCAATATAGAGAAGGTGCAGGAATTTTAGAAGAAGAAAAGCAAGCATCAACGAGTGCAAAGCAAATTTTTAAACCCGAAGATAAAGCTAATATCGAAAGTGTCAAGGCTTCCCAAGCTACTGATTCGGAAAAGAGTTTAGTAGAGCAAGGCAAAGACTTATTAGAAAAAGTAACAGGTAAGTAAAAACAATTTATGGCAAGAGACGTTTGGCTAAACGTCTCTACCAGCGTATTAAAGTATAAACCTACCAACTATAAATCAACTTCTTGTAGCCAGGGCGAGATGCCTGTACTAATTAGTGTATGGAGTAGGAATTTTAATATGAAACCAAAGATTATTGTGCTTGATGACGATCCTACAGGTTCGCAGACAGTCCACAGTTGCTTGCTACTAACGGTTTGGGATATCGATACGCTGCGCTTAGGACTAACTGACGAGTCGCCAATATTCTTTATTTTAACTAATACGCGCAGTCTTCCCCCAGAGGAAGCCGCAAAAGTTACTAGAGAAGTTTGCCAAAATTTAAAAAGTGCGATCGCATCACTAAATATCCAAGATTATCTAATTGTCAGTCGCTCTGATTCTACTTTGCGCGGACACTACCCGATTGAAACCGATGTTATTGCTGAAGAATTGGGAGGCGTGGACGCTCATTTCCTTGTCCCAGCTTTCTTTGAAGGCGGACGAATTACTCTTGATAGCGTCCATTATCTAATTGTTGATAACGTACCCATACCCGTCCATGAGACCGAGTTTGCCCGTGATTCAGTATTTAGTTACAGTTATAGTTATTTACCCGATTACGTCGCCGAAAAAACTCAAGGGCGCATTCTAGCTAATACAGTAGAACGGTTTTTACTTGCAGATATTCGTACAGGTTTTGATATTACAGGTAAAATATCCACTTTAGATCGATTGCTAAAGCTTACAGATAATAAGTGTGTTGTTGTCGATGGCGAAGTACAAGCGGATCTTAATGTTTTTGCTAAAGAAGTCCTCGCCGCCGCAAGTAATGGTAAACGCTTTTTGTTTCGCAGTGCTGCTAGTATTTTAACGGCTTTAGCGGATTTACAGCCTCAAAGCGTACCCGCCGAGGAAATGTATCAGTATGTGCGAGATGGTAAGCCAGGGGCGTTTATAGTCGGCTCTCACGTCCAAAAAACTACCGAGCAGTTACAAGCATTGCTTAAAGAAACTGGCATAGTTGGCATTGAAATAGATGTTGCTCAATTGCTCGATAATTCAGCAGCGCATTCCTTACTTACTCAAACTTTAAACCAAATCCAAACCGTACACGCAGAAAATAAAACTCCGGTAGTTTATACCAGTCGTCAAGAATTAGCCTTTGCTGACGTACAGGCGCGCCTACAGTTTGGCGCTGATGTTTCTGCTTTGCTTATGGATATTGTGCGCGGTTTGCCTACTGATATTGGCTTTTTGGTTAGTAAAGGCGGTATTACTTCTAATGATGTCTTGAGTACGGGTTTAGCGCTAACTTCCGCACGATTATTAGGTCAAATTTTAGCTGGCTGCTCAATGGTAGTTACTCCTGACAATCATCCCCAGTTTCCTAATTTACCTGTAGTATTATTTCCGGGAAACGTGGGCGATACTGATGCTTTGGTGACAATTTACCATCGGTTAACGGGTAAAAAATAGTAGGCAAGAGACGTTGCATTGCAACGTCTCTACACCTGTATGATTACTTCTGCGGCGATTGGGCTACAGAATTATTAGCTAGAATTGCGATCGCTCTTGTATATTGAGGATCGTTTTTAGTTCCTATTAAAGTAGGATTAGTGCCTAAAGTTTGGGCTTGAGCTTCAGTAAGGTCAATTTTGATATTTGGGGTAATTCCCTTATGGCTGATATCTGTACCTTTAGGAGTATAGTAGTGAGCGATCGTTACAGCTATACCCGATCCATCAGAAAGCGAATGTACCGATTGAACTAAGGCTTTACCAAAAGTTTGACTACCGACAATAATTGCGCGATTGTTGTCTTGCAACGCTCCTGCCAAAATCTCACTAGCACTTGCAGAATTGCCATCTACTAATACTGCTAAAGGCAACTTAGTTAAAGATGTACGATTTGCTGAGGGTTGTTCGCTGCCACCATCACGATCTACAGTACGGACAATTGCCCCGCTATCTAGCCACATCCGGGCAATTTCGATACTTGAATTGAGTAAGCCGCCGGGATTGCCACGCAAATCTAAAACGTAAGCATCAACTTGCTGACTATCCAACTCTTTAATCGCTCGTTGCATTTGCTCGGCAGCGTGAGAGCTAAACTCTCTTAAACTGATATAACCTACTTTCCGCTTACCTTCTTGCTTGAGGGTATAACGCACTGTAGGGACTTCAATAGTGGCGCGTGTCAGCTTGAGATCAAAAGCTGTTCGTCCACGACCAATTTTTAGAGTAATTAGCGTCCCAGCTTTACCGCGAATTAGACTAGAAGCTGCTTGAACATCTAACCCTTTAGTTGGTTTGCCATTAATAGCTAAAATCTCATCGCCGGACTTAATGCCTGCTTTGAGTGCTGGGGAAGATGCGATCGCTTCTACTACTGTAAGCTTATTAGTTTTTTCGTTTAGCTCTAAGCGAATTCCTACTCCAGAAAGTTCGCCAGAGGTTTGGTCAGTTAGCGCTGCGTAGGC
>CAJQOK010000053.1 GCA_905479905.1 uncultured Aliterella sp. | reverse complement strand
GGGACAAGGTGCTAGTCTAGATTTTGTAAACTTTGATATTGACAAAAGCGGCTTTGAGGTGTATAGAGTAGAGCGAGGTGGAGAAGTAACATATCATTGTCCGGGTCAATTAGTCGGCTACCCAATAATAAATTTGAGATACTATCGTCAAGATTTGCACTGGTACTTGCGACAGTTAGAAGAGGTGTTGATCAAGGTTTTGGCGGTTTATGGATTAAAAGGCGATCGCATTAGTGGATTAACAGGGGTTTGGGTAGAAGGCTATAAAGTTGGTGCGATCGGCATTAAAGTTAGTCGCTGGGTGACTATGCACGGTTTCGCCTTAAATGTCTGTCCCGATTTAACGGGGTTTGAGAAAATTGTACCTTGTGGAATTGCAGATAAAGCTGTAGGGAGTATGGCGCAATGGATTCCAGGTATTAAATTAGAGGAAGTACGCATCCAATTAGCGGTAGCTTTTGCAGAAGTATTTAGGGTTGATTTTATTGAAAATCAGGAGTTGTAGCACCATGCTTGAACAATTAGAAACTAGCAATCAAGAATCGATTATTACTCTTTACGATATCTCGTGGGAAAAGTTTGAGGCGATCGCATCTTTGCTGGAAGACACAAAAATACGTTTAACTTATTTAGATGGAATCCTAGATATAATTTCCCCTTCACGAGAACATGAAATCTCAAAAGGTACTGTAGGCTTGTTACTGGAAACTTACCTGCGACATATTGGGAGAAGATTTTATACTACAGGTGGATATACGCTAGGTAGTCGTAAAGATGGCGCAAGGGGAGAACCTGACGAATCGTATAACTTAGATTTTATTAAACCAATTCCAGATATCGCCATTGAAGTAGTTATTATTAGCGGTGGTGTAAGTAAGTTAGAAAAATACAGGCGTTGGGGTGTACCGGAAGTTTGGTTTTACCAAAAGCAGCGAGTATTTATTTATCACCTACACGCCAGTAAATATGAACAGGTAGATAAAAGTAAGTTCTTACCGGAATTAGATATAAATTTACTTGTTCGTTGTTTAAATATGCCCGATCAATACGATGCAACGATCGCATTTGACCAAGCATTGCAGCCTAAAGACTAGAAATTACTCGTTATTTTTAAGCGACTTAGAAAAGTACGCAGGCGATCGCTTTGGGGATTAGTTATAACATCACGGGCTATCCCTTGTTCTTCTATTTTGCCTTTATCTAGAAAGATAACTTTACTTGCTACTTCACGGGCAAATTGCATTTCATGGGTAACAACAACCATTGTCATTCCATCGGCGGCTAATTGCTGCATTACTTGCAACACTTCCCCTACAAGTTCTGGATCTAAGGCGCTTGTCGGTTCGTCGAAAAGCATAATTTGCGGATTCATGCACAAACTTCGCGCGATCGCCACTCTTTGTTTTTGTCCCCCAGATAGTTGTTCTGGATAAGCAGATGCTTTGTCAAATAAGCCTACTTTGTCTAAGTACACTCCGGCAATTTGGGCGCTTTCTTTCGGTGTTTTGCCTAATACCTGACGCGGTGCAAGGGTAAGATTTTCAAGGACGCTCAGGTGAGGAAATAAGTTAAATTGCTGAAATACCATCCCGACCAAACTTCGCAATTGTCGCAGAGTTCGGTAGTTGAGGGTGGGGTGAGATATATCTATGCCATTAACTACCAATTGTCCGCTATTGATGGCTTCTAGGCGGTTAAAACAGCGTAAAAGCGTACTTTTACCACACCCAGAGGAGCCAATCACAGCTACTACTTCTCCTTGGTTAATTGCGCCAGTGATGCCTTGCAAGACTTTTAGGGAGCCAAAGTTCTTTTCAATATTATTAAAGGCGATCGCTTTATCCATATTTATTTAGCGTCTGCACTACTCAATCAATACTAATCGCTGTAGGGGCTGAACCTGTAATATTTACAGCACCAGGAGTAAGTTTGCGATATTGGCTGTACAAGCGATCGCGCCAAGTAAAAAATGGTTGATAAGCTAAATTGTCTGCTAAACCTGGTATGCCTTTGCCTTTGACATTGGCGGGTAAATCTAAGTAAGGGCCATCGGGAAACTTAATTAGCATCGATAATCCTGCTACCGATAAATCTGCTAAGGTAGTGCGATCGCCTACTAAGTAAGGACTATCTGCTAAAAGCAAGCACAATGCTTCTAAGTCTTGCTTTAAATCTGTTTCCGCAGACTTTACAATGTCAGGACTTGCGCCCACTCCAAACCCTAATATTTTTAATAGATCATTGGGGACGGCTCCTACTAAACCTTTTAATAAGTCTGGCGTAGTATTGGGTAATAAAGCTTTGCGGAAGTTTTGATCTTGGCTTAGTGCGCCAAATAAGGCTTGGCGGCTTTTTACGCCAATAGATTCATCCGCCCATTCCTCTATTAGCAAACATAACCCTCTTTGTTTGGGATCGGTGGGAAATAGCGGACGATCGGGGTACTTTTGGTCTAAATATTTAGCGATTTCCGTTGAATCACTCACAATATTAGCACCGTCCTTAATCACCGGAACTTTGCGTTGACCAGTTAGACGAAATAAATCTATTTGCCCCATGCCTGGAATTACTTCTATTTTGCGGTAATCTAAGCCCTTGTAGTCTAAGATTAATCGCACTTTTTCGGAATACTGCGATAGTTCAAACTGGTATAATTCAATCATTTTTAGGTGTTATTTTGAATTTAACGTTAATAATTTGCCTATTATTATGATTCCTCAAAAGGGTCTATTTTGACAAATTATCTTTATATAGCTAAGAAATTTTTACTTTTTCGCACCTAGGGCGATCGCTCTATTTATTTAACTGTAAGTTGATAGTTTCTGTTTAAACTTACTTATATTAATATTACTATTTTCAATAATAAATACTCTCCCAGCTTCTATGCTAGGAGAGTATTAATCCTTATTTAATTTCCGCATTGTTTTTTTATGCAGTCCGGCGAGTTACTAAACCCCAGATGAATAATAAAACAATCGCTCCCACAACTGCAAAGATGATGCTTGGCAAGCTTGGCAAGAAAGCTATTGAGGTTGTAGCTCCTACGCTGGTGTTGAAGAATAGCCCACCTAGCCAGCCACCAACTACCGCGCCCAAAATTCCCAAAATCATTGTGGCAAGAATGCCGCCGCCTTGATGACCTGGATAAATTGCTTTAGCGATCGCGCCTGCAATTAAACCCAATACTACCCATGCTAAAATTCCAAACATATCTTTTTTCTCTCTTTGTTTTTAGTATTTCTGTTTCCTTATGTATAAGTTATCACTTGTAACTACCAGTTTCACTCTATCGTAAGTAAGAACCTAAAGGCATAGAAATATCCTCTTTGTCCATTGGTTTTAAAGTTTTAACGACAATATTTTATTTAGTTTATAGAAAATAATTTGGTTGAGGGAACTTTTAAAACTATTCAGCTTCTTTAAACTAAATCAATCAATGACTTATTAACTATTAACAAACAGCAATTTGATGGGAAAACCTTTTAGAGAATAGTTCTAGCAATTAAATTGATAAATTATCAGTCTTAAGCTAGATGTGCGTTGTGTTTTTGGCAAAATCTTTGTCAAATTGTAAGTAAATGTTGTAAAACTTATCAAGTGCCGGAAATAATAAAGGACAACAAAATGATTAAGAACAAAAAGCATAGTAGTAACTTGCTTAAAAAAGTGACTTACTTTTTGGGAATTGCCAGCGCCAGTGTTTTAATTGGCTTCCCTATACAGGCGCAGCAGTCCGGGGGAGGAGCGCTTAACCCTAGACCAAGTATTTTTAACGAGCCTCCTTACAATCGCTCTGGTGGAGCAGCAACCCCTCCAGAAACTAGCCCGGCTCCAATACCCGATGCTACTACTCCAACAACTCCTCCAGAAACTAGCCCGGCTCCAACCCCTGATGCTACTACTCCAGTACCATCGACTTCAACACCCGACGAAACTACTCCTGGCGCGTCAACAGGAAGTAAAAACTTAGTAGCTTTAGCCGCCGCCAATGGTTCTTTTAAAACTCTTACTGCCGCTTTAAAAGCCGCAGATTTAACGGCAACTTTAGAAGGTACAGGCCCATTTACAGTTTTTGCACCCAATGATCAAGCTTTTGCAGCATTGCCTCAAGAAGCTCTGCAAGAATTGTTGAAACCAGAGAACAAAGCATTGTTAGTCAAAATTTTGACCTATCATGTAGTTCCTGGAAATGTAACGTCTACAGATTTAAAATCTGGAGCAGTAAAATCTGTAGAGGGTGGTTCCATTAACGTTAAAGTTGATCCGGCTACAGGTGTATCACTGAACAACGAGGCTAAAGTGGTTCAGCCAGATATTCAAGCTAGTAATGGCATAATTCATGTAATTGACAAGGTGATTTTGCCCCCAGATATCTAAAAAGCTCATTTTATTCTGCTAGATAGCGATTAAATTTATCAGGTTTTAACCCGCCTTGCTTAAGGCGGGTTTTTTTACACAAGTGTTTAGGCTTTTGACAAGTTTCAACTCAACGACGGTGTACGATCTTTCCATTGTGTAGATTGTTCGTAAGCGTAAGCAACTTGAAATAACTG